>SOHZ01000437.1 GCA_004377365.1 Anaerolineales bacterium
TGGATGACCACTGCTTATACAAGATCAGATACTCTGCCTCTCTCTCTAGATAGCGAGTTAAGGCGCGCAAGTTGGACAGTGAGCTATCAAGGATCTGATACCATTTCCAGCGCCTATGTTCCTGGAACAACTTCTCGACCGGTTGAATATGAGGTTGCGCTAGGAAATTCTCAAGGTTCTCTATGGCCCGTGCCGGATCTTTTACCTCAAGAGCCTGTATAGCCTCGCTTTTGTGTTCTTCCAAGGCTTTTCTGACTGACCTGTCAGGTGGTGCGGAAGGACTGAAAAGCCGATATGCCTCCAGTCGGCTGTGAACATATCCTACAAGCCAGGCGAGGGACCGTGCTATGTACTCGGATTCTTTTTCAAGAATGTACTCGATGTATATAGTAGCCTCAAAGGAACTCCTGAGCAGAGTCTGTGCTGGTGCAGGGCAGCTCTGTGATATCAATACTTCTATGGCGTCCGTCATCTCAATGACGTGAAGGTAGAGTATGAGGACAGCTAGGTCTTCATCGGCTTTGCCTTTAGAAGATGATGCGCATCGTGCAAAAGCGTTGGTAGAGAAGTTGACTAGCTCCTGCAAGAGCGGTGAAGCGATATCGATTAGTTCTTTCGCAGAAACCTTGGACAGTTCGCGATATAGAAGCTTTTCTAATGGCTTGGTAGGCATATGGACAAGTCTTTCATCAAGTGAAAACGCTAGTGGTAGATGGTTTGAAGCCCCATTCGGCGGGTGCGAGCGGCGCGAGCGCCCGCCGAATGGGGCGCGCATCAGCCGCCGCTGGGTGAAACGGCGTGCCCAACAATGACTGATTCAACACACAAACGACACCGGCAACAATCAAACCCTCGATCAGGCGGTCGGCTGCATGCGCTTGTTAGGCGGCAGCCTTCAACCTACACACAACCCAACTCAAGCCACCACATCCCCCTGCTCTCCCAACCGACGTTGATACAGAAAGTGCATGTTGCCTGGAAAGAACGAAGCGAAAAGCCAATCGTCGTATGGTTCCGGGATGGCCATTGCGTCGATTGTTTCCTCCGCTTCCCCATCCTCGACCATCTTGCGGGCCAGCCCGTCCAGTGTATGGACGTATTGCCTCATCAGGGCGAGGCTGTCTGCCGTCCCGACCGGCCCGTGACCCGGCACAAGCAGCTTGGGAGCGAGGTCTGAGACTGCCTCCAAAACATGGCGCAATCTTTCTGGATCGCCGCCGCCCAAATAGGGATGGTGCCCGATGAAGAGCAGGTCGCTCATGAAGGCGATCCCTTCCTGCGGCAGCAAAAACACCGCATCGCTTTCAGTGTGACCTCCAACAAAGGCTATCAGTTCGGCTGAGCGATCTGTCCCGTGGAATGCCAGACGCTCGGCGAAGGTCAAGTTGGGAGCACGAACCTGGAGGATGGGCTTGGCCTCAACGACACTTTGATGATAGTCTATCCATAGGGCAAGCTGGCGGCGCTGGCCCTCCTCTTCCGTTGCCTGGAATTGTGTGCGCGTCGCTTCCAGGTTCGCCTCGGCATCCGCCATGAATGAGTCGTAGGCGCCATGCCCTCTTGTGGCGATGAACAAGCGGCGTGTTTCCTCGGTGGAGATGATCTCGGTGTTTGTGCTAAAGACCTGGTTGCCCCAGATGTGGTCGTTGTGCCAGTGGCTATTGATGACGGCGTCGATGGGGCGGCCGGTTAAGGCTTCGGCGGCGGTTCGCAAGTCCTCGGCAGCTTGTGGCGTCAAGAAGGTGTCGTAAATCAATGTGCGGTCGCCAAGATCAATGATGCCAGCATTGCCGATGGCCGCGCCACCGTCAATGTGGATAGCAGCATACACACCGTCGGCCAACTGCTGGAGCCGAAAGTGTTTTGAGTCGGGTAGTTGCCGGTTACTCTTCATCTCCCGTTCCTCCTTTCAAAGCCTGGGCGGCTGCCGCCTAACGCCCGCAAATAAGCGGATTGGAAAGGTTAGCGACAAAACTTTGCAGCCTTGTAACCTTCACAGGCCCAAGTAATTCCAATAAAAACCGGGCTTTCCAATTCCGCTTATTTGCATTGTTAGGCCGTACCTTATACGGAAAGAGCGACTACACAAGTGAAATTCTCTATCTTATAAATCACTGATCTTTTCGGCGCTGATGGCAACGCTTGTATTTCTTTCCACTTCCACAGGGACAAAGCGCATTGCGTCTAATTTCACCCTGTGCCAGCGCTTGAGCCACACGTTGAGCAGATAAATTATCAGCTAATGCCTCTATTTTTTCTTTCCCGTACTTATCAATATCTTGTGTCGCCAAAAAAGATAACTCTACATCAACCAAGTTATCTTGTTGATCAAAAAACAGTTCAAGTAATAATCTTTCCTGTTCGGGCATAGTTTGAAACTCGGTTGATCGGCATATCAGGCAGGTGGCTACACATT
>SOHZ01000231.1 GCA_004377365.1 Anaerolineales bacterium
GTCAGAGGAATCTCCACCTGCTGCCAACCGGTGTTCACTGTCACATAGTTCTCAATGTCCACAAGGTTGCGGATGTCTTCTTCGGGGCTGCCCGGAGAGGTCAGCCAAACGTTAGGAATTTCACCACCTACTTGCCCCTTGATATCAAAGGTCAGTTTGGAGAGGTTAGAGACGTCGGTTTCCGGCAGTACGATTTCCCATCCGGAATAGCCACCGTCCACTCTGTCGTAAGAGAGTCGGTAGCTTGTGCCATCGTCGGAACCAGGGCTGAACGCTGTGCCGTTGATAGCTGCCGTGGTCCAGTAGAATTGCCTGAAGGTGCTGACCCGGCTGGCCATGTTGGCTTGGTCTGAGGTGGCAAAGATACCTGGCTCCACTGCCTTTTCTTTACTGACGAAGCCAGCCGGTGTGCTCGACAACTGGATGGTGATGGTGCCGTGATCAAACCTCTGTGGGTCATTCAAGTTCCCCAGGTCTGACGACAACCCCAACTGGTTTCTCATATCCTGAACCGCGTTGAAGGCACAATTGCTGTAATTCAATGGCTCTCCACTGGCATCAATCTCGGTGTCGTTGTATTGCCCCACTTCCACCTCGGAAAGTGTGACGTTGATGCTTTTCTCTGGGTACACGTGAGTGACAGTAGCCAGCAACCCGGCCGATTGGCCAAACTCTTGCAGGCAGGCTGCTCGTAGGAAGACTGCCTTGCGACCAATGTCGGCCATCTTGCCTTGGCACAGTCGCCCGGTCTGGGCCTGGACGTCGCCCGGGTGAATGGTGATGGTGCGGCTGCCGGGATCGTATGTCACCTCCGATGTTGGGGCCTGGGTGGGAGTGGGAGTATTCGTGGGCGTTGCTGTCGGCGTATTGGTTGGTGTACTTGTGTGAGTAGGAGGTTGAGTGGCGGCAGGCGTTGGCTTGCGTGTTGCCGTGACAACCTTTCCAGTTGGAGTGGGAGGGGATGGCTTTGGCGTGGAAGTAGGCCGAGGTTCACCCCCAGTCGTGGGTGATGGGGGAAGGGATGTTGGAGAAGGTACCATGGCAACAAGCACCGCTGCTGCTACGGCAACTTTCTCGGCCACTGCTTCGGCCTCCGCTCGATTGCTAACCAGGTTATAGTTGATGTTAGCTCCCTGAGCCTCGAGGTTAATGAAGGGGCCAAAGTCATCCTCAGCGAAGAGGACGACGAAGGTCTGCGTCCACAATGACTGGTTGTCGCTGTTATAGAAGACCGAAAGGGTTGAACCACATCCATCCTCGCCACCAGTGAGAAGGATGATTTCGCGACCGATATTCTCGTATGCCTGAAGTTCGTCAGAGGCATCGAGGAGCGCAGTAACGACGGCGGTTTCGCCTCCCGGAGTGGGCGATTCGGCCAGATAGCCCATGATTTGGTCGTCATTGTTAGTGAAATCAAAGAGCGAATGAGAGGTTTGACAGGAACCACCACCCGGACTGTCCTGCCCGCCGAAGAGTCTGACGGTAACAAACTGTCCCTGCTGCGCCCTGATGCGAGCGATGTCCCTGGCTGTTTGCCAGGCGGACTCCATTTTGGTGGTGCCACCTTCGAACGCGTCGCTCATCCGCTCGGAAGCGTCAACGACGATTTCGACGTAGTAGGGAGTGGGCGTGGGTGTAGAGCTTGGCACGGGAGCCAGCGTAGGTGTGTCAGTGATGGTCGGAGTCAAGACAATTACGGGGGTCTTGGTGGGTGTTGGGGTGGCTGTCGGCGCAAAAAGCAACTCCGCAAGCCTTGTAGTGATCGGAGCACCAAGGTTGCCAATCAGCCCGATGATAGCCGCCATGACCACGCCAATCAGCCCAATTAAGGCGATTATTATTTGAACTGAGCATCCGGTTGATTTCTTCGATTCCCGATCGCGCGCCATAGCTCACCTCCGCCTACGTATGGAGCAACCAACAAAGGCGTCACCGGGGAAGAGAGACAGTGCCCCACAATGCAAAAGCCGCCCTGTCCACACAGAAAGCGGCTTTGTTGAAAACTGTGTATACTTTCTGACCATGCAGGAAGCGGGGCTGTCTCGTATTCAAATGACGTAACTATTATAGCACATCGTCACACGTTTGACAATATCTGCCCTTGAAGCGCACAAATCTCAACGTACGCTCGACCACGCGGCCAGCATGGCTGGCAAATCATCCGGGAAAACGAACAAACCACTTTGGCGGGCAGATTCCCACAACCGCCGGTCAAAGGTAGCCAGGGTCACGGGCTCGCCCATTCCTTCCTGCCATGCCAGGGCAGCGGCCAGGTGGACGGCATCGTAGCCGCGCAGCCCGTGTTGCCAGGCCAGGCTATCGGCCCGCGCCACCAGCGCTTCGGTTATCTGGATGCGAATAAAGTCGGGCCACTCCACCCGGAACGCCTCCAACGCCGCCTCGGCCTCGTCGGGCAAGAGCACGTCCATTCGTGCAGCTTTGGCCAAGGCAGCCGCAATCTCGGCCCGGCTGATGAGCCCAGTTCCCACCATCGAGGATGCTTCAATCACCTGGCGCACCTCGGCCGTCCCTGGCTCGGTCACGTATCGCTTTACGGCAGCGCTGGCGTCCAGATAGAGGATCACTCGCGGTCCTCCAACAGCAGGTCAGCTACTGTCTGATGGCCGCGGATTGTGGCCACCGGCGTGGTAGGAGGCAAGGGGCGACCACTCCATGAAACCAGCTCTGCTGCAACCATGGTCTGGAGCTTGTCTTCCAGCGGAAGGCCAGCCGGGACAATGCGCCCGATGGGTCGTCCGCGCTCCGTGATGAGCAAAGTCGCGCCTCCCTTGACCTGCCGCAGGTAGTGGCTCAGGCGAGATTTCAGCTCACGGATACCCACAGTCGTTTGTGACATAGAAAATCCCTCCAATGTATTTGTAGTCACATTATACCACAAGAGACCACAAACGTCAATTCACAGTCTCAGTAGATCCCAACTTGCTCCTGCTGGATCGTCAGATCCAGCAGATGGGCAGCGGATCTGGCGATCCGCTGCGAGCTTTTGCAAGCTACCGAGTCTACACTTCGGATGATGAACGAGAGGAGTCAGCATAATGCGCAAACCGTTGGCCCTGAGCAACTGGAAGATGGAGATGACAGTGGCCAGGAGCCTGGCCTTCGTGCGGGAGTTTCAATCGGCCATCAGCGATCTGGGGCAGGAGATAGACATTATCCTCTGCCCACCTTATACCGCTCTCTACCCCATGGCCCAGGCTCTCAAGGACAGCCTCATCACCCTTGGGGGGCAGAACGTCTCTACCGCCCCCGGTGGAGCTTACACCGGTGAGATATCGGCGGCTCTGCTGGCCGATGTGGGCTGCCGCTGGGTGATGTTGGGCCACTGGGAGGTCCGACGCCACTTTGGTGATACCGATGAGACAGTGAACCGCAAGCTCCATGCCGCTCAAAGGGCTGGCCTGAGCCCCATCCTCTTCGTCGGAGAAGCCAAAGGAGAGCAGGATCGGTTCCGCGAGGCCCTGGCAGGGCAACTGCAACGTGTGTTGGAGGGCTGCGACGCCATGCAGATCGAAGAGATGGTCGTGTTGTATGAACCCGAGTGGACCATCAACGCCGAGGAACCCGCCCCGCCCGAACACGTCGGCGCAGGGTGTAGTTTCATCCGGGAGTGGCTGGCCGGGCATTATGGGGCGTCGGCGGCCCAGGGGGTGCGCATTATCTACGGGGGCAGTGTGACGCCAGCCCATGCGCGGGACCTGCTGGGAACACCGGACGTGGACGGGCTGGGCGCTGGTCGCAAGGGCCGTCAGGTGGAGGCTTTGGCGGAAATCGTGCGGCTGATCGCCGCGGCCAAGGTGCCTCGTTACAGCAGGCTCCTCACGTAGCCGCCGTCCACCTGTTCTCTCTCCTTTCCTCCTCTGAAAGGACCGTGATCCCGTTGCGCTGGAGCAGAGCCGCAGCGACGCCTTGCCCAGACACCGTACGGCCGCTGAAAGTGCCATCGTAGATGCGGCGGCTGCCGCAAGAAGGACTGTCTTCCTTGAGCACAGCCTGCCGGATGCCCAAGCGCTGCGCCGTCTCCAGAGCCTGACGCGCGCCAGCCAGAAAGGCCTCGGTCACATCCTCACCCTCAATGGTCAGCACCCGGGCCCGCCCGTCCAGGACAGCCAGGCCGTCGCCGCCGACGATCTCCGCCGGAGGGCGAGGGATGGGCAGCCCGCCAGCCACCTCGGGACAGACCGGCACGGCCAACCCCCGCGCGGCCAACTGGATAAGCTGAGGGACGGGGCAGCACCCGCCGTCGTAGCGAGTATAGATGCCCAACAGACAGGCGCTGACGAGATAACCGTCCATTTCCCAAAACCCCTTTGAACTAAGGTGCCGGGCACCTCGGCCAAGTCCTCTGCTAAATGGTCGTTTGCTACATTGCCGGTATTTTACTACAGGTTGGGCAAAAAGAGAAACGTTGCCAACCAGGCAAATAAATAGGAGAAGCATTGCCAATCAGACCGAATTCTGATATACTATGCGGGTGAAAGAGAGTAGGCGATAGAGTTGGTGGAAGGATTGGACTGATTTAGGCCAAGATCAACCGGGGGAAATCTCATCTGAGAAGTGATCATCCGTTCAATCCGCTACAGAAATCCGTTGATAGCGTTTCTCTCTCAGATCTCCCCACACCCAATTCCCCAAGAAAGGTATGGCGATGGCAGAAGAGAAAAAGGTTTCACCGATCCTGGACGACCGCCCGGCCGAGGTGGACGCCCTGGGCTTTGCGCCCTACCGCGACACCCTGGTAGAGATCGTGGCCGGTCCCGACACCCACACCCCGCTGACCATCGGCATTTTTGGCACCTGGGGCGCGGGCAAGACCAGTCTGATGAGCATGGTCAAGGCCCACATTGACGAACGCGGGCTGCCCCGGTACCGCACGGTCTGGTTCAACGCCTGGAAATACAACAAGGAGGAGACCCTGTGGCGGGCCTTGATCCTACGCGTCCTGGACGCTTTGCGACCCCGCAAAGAGGACGGCACGCTCTACGCCGAGAAAGAGTTGGGTGAGGAGCAGCGGGCCATGGTGCGCGACCTGGACCGTTTGGAGGAGAGCCTGTACCGCACCGTAGAGTGGCAGGAACTGGGGCGCTGGACCCTGGACTGGGCCAAGGCCCTGCGAGGCACGGCCGAAGGGGCAGCCGAGATCGCCCTGGCCTTTGTGCCGGGCGGGCTGCCGCTGGTCAACCTGCTCAAGGGCACGGCCAAGGCCATCACCGGTGAAGACGAGCAGGCCGTGGCCGAGGCTTTTCGCCGTGAGGTGCAGAGCTACCGCCGCGAGCAACTGCGCTCCCTGGAGCAGTTCGAGGGCCAGTTCCGAGCCCTGCTGGAGCAATACGTGGTCCGCCACGAGGGGCGGCTGATCGTCTTTGTGGACGACCTGGACCGCTGCCTGCCGGAAAAGACTATCGAGGTCCTGGAAGCCATCAAGCTCTTCCTGGACGTGCCCGGTTGCCTCTTCCTGCTGGGCATTGATCAGGAGGCCGTGCAAGAGGCCGTCCAGACCCGCTACAAAGGCGAGGTCAAGGGCCGCCAATACCTGGAGAAGATCATCCAGCTGCCTTTCCTGCTGCCGCCCATTGACGCCGCCGACATGCGCGAGTTTGTGGGACGCCTGGTGCCCCACTTTCCCGATCCCCGCTGTGCCGACGTCTTTGCCCTGGGCCTGGCCCCCAACCCCCGCCAGGTCAAGCGCACAGTCAACGTCTTTCTGTTGGTGTGGAAGCTGTCCCGCCAAAAGCTGCCCCAGGCCATCCAGCCGGTGCGCCTGGCCAAGGTGGTGGTCATCCAGCACAGCCACCCCGACCTCTACCGGTTGCTGCGCGAGGTGCCCCGCTACCTGCGCGAGTTGGAAGCCTACTTCCGGGCCGAGGAGAAGCGAGCCATGGAGCGGGGCGCTCCGATCATGGAGGCCGAAGCTGAAGGCGAGAGGCCCGAAGCCCCCGCCGCTCGCTCCCTTTACCAGCAGCGCTGCCCTGCGCCGCTTGCTGACCCTGCACCCGGCCGAGGGGCCAGAGTCCGAGGAGGCCAACTTTATTGACCTGACGCCGGAACAACTGCGGGCCTACATCTACCTGACCAGACGCGCCGCCCCACAGCCGACCCCCGAGGAGGTGGTGCGGGAGGCATTTGAGCCACAACTGGTGCGCATCCCGGCCGGTGAGTTCCTGATGGGCACGCGGGAAGAGGACGTGGATGCGATTGCGCAGAAGTACGGTATTGGGCGCAAGTACATTGAAAGAGAGGTCCCCCGGCGCAAAGTGCTTGTGGAGGAGTTTGAGATTGGCAAGTATCCGGTGACCAGCTTTGAATACCGGGCTTTTGTACAGGACACAGACCATGAGCCGCCCCATCATTGGGAAGGCGACCAGTACCCGGAAAAGTTGGGCGACCATCCGGTGGTCAGCGTGAGCTGGCACGATGCGGTGGCCTACTGTGAGTGGCTGAGCGAAAAGACGGGCAAGCCCTACCGCCTGCCCAGCGAGGCCGAGTGGGAGAAAGCAGCCCGGGGCACCGACGGTCGGGAGTTTCCGTGGGAGGATGAGTGGGACGAGAGCCGGTGCAACACGAGCGAAGGTGGCCCTGGCACCACCACTCCGGTGGGCCAGTACTCGCCCGATGGCGACAGCCCCTATGGAGTGGCCGACATGGCTGGCAACGTCTGGGCATGGTGCGCCGACTGGTTCCAGGCCTATCCCGATAACCGGTTCCAGGACAAGGACTATGGGGAGAAATTCCGTGTGTTGCGTGGCGGGTCGTGGAGCAACTCTCGAGGCCACGCCCGCTGTGCGTATCGCCACTGGAACCCCCCGCACAACTCGCACTACAACGTTGGGTTTCGGTTGGTCTCCCCCGTCTCGTTCTGATTTCTGGTTTCTGAAGGCGCGAGCGAAGCGAGCGCCCCTTTAATCCGCCCGAAGGGCGGTCACCGCTGGCGGGGGAATGGAGGACGCGGAAACGCGGAAGGGCGGAGGGACGGAAGGCGCGGAAAAGGGGGAACGCGGAAGCGCGGAGGGGAGGAAAGCGCGGAAAAAGGGTCCGCGTATTCCGCGATTCCGTATTTCCGCGATCCTGGTGTCTCCACACCGCGCAGGCGTAAGGTCGCAGGAGGGAGTCCCGCGTATTCCGCATTTCCGTACCTCCGCGATCCTGACGTCCCCACACCGAGCATGAGCCAAAGGATCAGATACAGACATCCAAGGAGGAAAATGATGAACCAGGCGCAACAGCCAACAACGGCCTCACGTAAGGGCTACGACTTTGGCCAATTGACGGATCGGATCATCAAGGCCGCGCTTCGGGTGCACCATGAGCTAAAGTCGGGGTTCCGCGAGATCATCTACCAGCGGGCTTTGGCCCTGGAACTCCAGGCAGAAGAATTGGACTTTAGCCGCGAAGTGTGGATTCCGATACATTACCGGGGACAGCGTATCGGCCGGCATCGGGTGGATTTTGTGGTGGAACAGGGCG
>SOHZ01000448.1 GCA_004377365.1 Anaerolineales bacterium
ATCGCCTGATTACCACGAATTCAAGGGTGTAGAATGGCGCGAAGAGCACAAATCAATTCTGGTGTGGGCTTTGGTCCATCCAGCATCCGAGCCCGCACTCGATTGGTGGAGTATGAAGGTCAAGGGCTTTACTCCGGGCAACGGTGTGCTGAGGTTGCAGTCGAGAAAGCTCCGGATCTGGCTGGGTGAAGAACTTGGGATCAACGCCCTTTCGCTGCCGTACCAGGTCGAGTACGGGGGGGCTTTCCTCAAGGATTCCGCCCATCTGGCTGGCCTGGGGGTGATCGGCAAAAACAACCTCCTGGTCACGCCAGAGTTTGGAACGCGTGTCCGTCTTCGAGGGATCTTTATAGAGGCTGAGCTCGAGCCAACAGGTCCGATCGACTTTGACCCGTGCAATGGCTGCGACATGCCCTGTCACAGAGTCTGTCCTCAAGATGCGTTCCGAAGCGGGTCCTTCGAGCGGGTGTTCTGCAAGGAGGAGAATGACAAAAGATATGCCAATGAGGAAATGCTCGATGGTTCGATCATGGGGATCGAAGAACCCAGCTTGGTCATGAAGCCCTGCCGATTCTGCGAGTTCGCATGCCCCGTCGCGCAGGGTGCCTCCCTTTGAATCGGAGCTCCACCAATCGATCTCCGGCTCCCTGGGGGAGTGTTCAGCTGCAACCACAATGGCCGATCTGACACCTGAAGGCCAGATCACGTGTCCAGCACGTCTTGCGGCTAGATTTCGCGTTCCCACACTCTCATATTCCGGCAGCTGATCTGCAATGGTGTGAGAGGGCGAGTCTTTCAACTCCGCCACATTTGTACCGATACGCACCAAAATTTTGTTGATATCCGATTTATTCTGGATGTAATCCACGATAGTCTCCCGGTTAAGTGTTGATAGGATATACAACAGTCGTTAGCAGCTCTTTAACAGTCCAAATACGGTCGGTGAGTCCAGCCGCCATAGCAGGCGAGCGTGGTTGCCAACGACGATGAGGGGCATCGCCCCTTGCCGTACAGGGTTGAACATGGGGGGGTACTCTCCTCAAGGATGCAGCGGTGCTGGCAGGCTTGGGTACCATAGGTAAGAATAATCTAGTGATCACGCCGGAATATGGCCCGCACGTTCGTTTCAAGGCCCTGTTCCTTGATGTGAATTTGGAACCTACTGGCCCGATAGACTTTACCCCTTCGACAGGCCCTTCGACTCCGCTCAGGGCAGGCTCCTTGTGAAGGCTATGATATGCCGTGCAGACGGGTCTGTCCCCAGGAAGCCTTTAGAAATGGTTCCTACAGCCGGGCTTTATGTGATATACAAATGGGAGAAGATGTGGCGAATGAAGTGATCATCGAAAACTGGGAGGATGATGGTTCACCAGGTAAAGTTAGAAAATACTGCAGGGCTTGTGAACTGGCATGTCCTGTGGCTTGATAAACAGGAGTAATGGGGCACGGATGTTGACGCGAAACTAAGTGAGATCGCTGGCCCAGACACCTCCCCTTGACAAAAGGCAGAGATTGCGGTATATATGGAGATAGCGTCACTGGTGCCGTCCCCCCCACAAGATAAGAAAGAAGGAGGAAGCCTATGTAATATAGCACGCAATTTGGAGTCACCGCTGTCGAATCTTTTTTTCAGTTCCCAAGAAAGGAGAAGAAAGAATGAGTGGCAAGCGTAGTGCAATGTCAAATCTCACTCTCAGTCCCCAAGAAAGGAGAACAAGAAAAATGAGCAAGAAGTTACTGAATCTGTTGTTAGTTGTCATGATGCTGGCGGTTTTGGTGCCGACGACGTTGGCAGCCCCGCCAGCGCAGGAGGAAGGCCAGGACTATGTCGTCGTGGCCGATGACTGGCTGAGCAAGCTGGCCGACAAGTACCTGGGCAACCCCCTCGCCTACCCGGCCATCGTCGAGTTCACCAACCAAAAGCAAGCCGAAGACGCCAGCTATGCCGAAATCACGGACCCTGACCTGATTGAGGTAGGCTGGAAGATTTACATCCCCAGCGCCGAAGAGGCGGCCGAATTCGTAGCCGCGGCCCCAGCAGCGCCAGCCGCTGAGAAGACGTTGACCATTGCCTACAAGATCCAATATAACGACCACTTTGACATCTCTACGATGGTCTACGGCGCGGAACCCACCCATATGATCTACGACACGTTGGTGAGCGTCGACCCCAACTACGAATACCTGCCCGGAGGGCTGACGGAGCGGTGGGAGGTATCCGAAGATGGTACCACCGTGACCTTCTACCTGAAAGAGGGTGTGACGTTCCACGACGGCTCCGAGTTCAACGCCGGGGTGGTCAAGTGGTGGCTCGAGGAGATGGTCAAGGAGGAGGGAGTTGTCGCGTACATGTACAACGCCATCACAGAGATCGAAGTCATTGATGACTACACGGTTGCCCTTCACATGGAC
>SOHZ01000022.1 GCA_004377365.1 Anaerolineales bacterium
TAACCGTTTTGTTCATAGTAAAGCTCCTTTCAGGATGTTGCCGTCGAGTTTTCACCAGTCATGCCGCCTGTACTGCCTATACCGTCTACACCGCAACAGTGGTGACAGGGGTTGATCTACAACGAAGCATCGTGTAAGATCACGAGACGATTGTAGCACAGGTAATGGGGGTAGTCAAGTGGAGCGGCTGAGGCCAGAGATAGTTAGGGAAAGCACAAGGCAAGATAAAACATTTGCCTATCAAGACAGTCTGTGATATAATAACTTCCAACAGGCATTGAGACCTGTTTATTTATGGTGTCAACTACGTCAAAGAGGACATGCGCCAGAGTAAAACCGGAGCCGATAGCCTGAACCATCATAGACTGCAAAGCCTTTTTGCCTTCTGGCCCAGCGTATACGGCAGATCCAGTGCTGTCCATACGACCGTAGATATGGCCCTTTTGGCTTCCTTGAGCAATTGGGGAGAGCAGTTGGTTCTCTCAGGGATCAGCCTGATCGAAATCCAAATATGAGTTTCTGGGAAACCGCGCCTTTGCGCGGTTTTTTTTGGAGAAGCAGGAAACACACATTTGAGTGAAGGAGGAAGTAAGATGGCTCTTACTGACAAACCCGTGACCACATTTCTGGACGAACTGGCCAGCAATGCTCCGGCCCCAGGTGGGGGGAGCGTTGCTGCCCTGAGCGGAGCCCTGGGCGCAGCCCTGGTCAGCATGGTCTGCAACCTGACTGTCGGCAAGAAGAAGTACGCCGACGTGCAGGACGACATCGAAGCCTTGTTGGCCCAGTCGGAGGCGCTGCGCCAAGAGTTGACCGACCTGCTGGAAGAGGATGTCAAAGCCTACACCGCCTACTCGGTAGCCGCCAAAATGCCTCGTGACACTGAGGAAGAAAAGGCCGAGCGAACCAAAGCCATGCAAGCCGCGCTGAAAGTCGCAACCGACGTGCCGCTGCGCATCGCCGAGGCGGCGGTCAAGGTGATGGACCTGTGCATGCCTTCAGCGGAAAAGGGCAACAAATGGGCCGTGAGCGACGCTGGCGTAGCGGTGCTGATGGCCGAGGCAGCCCTGCGCAGCGCGGCGCTCAACGTGCTCATCAACCTGGGAACCATCAAGGACCAGGATTTTGTAGCCGAGAAGCGAACCCACCTGGACAACCTGCTGGCTGGCAAAGGTGTCATGCGAGACCAGATTTACGACTATGTGGTGAGCAAGTTGTAACGAGTACGTAATGCGTAAAACATGATGCGTGAAACGCAACGCGTAGAACGTGATACGTAAAGCGTAATCTGTGGTAAGAAGGAGAAAACGTAATGACAGCAACCATTCTGGATGGAAGAGCCACCGCCAAGACACTGCGGGGCGAGATCAACGACGCTGTGGCCGAGTTCAAGGAAAAGACCGGCGTCACGCCGACCATCGCTGTGGTGCGGGCTGGCGAGGACCCAGGCTCGGTGTGGTACGCCAATGCCATCAAGAAAACAATGACAAAGCGGGGCATGGAAGCCCAACTCCACGTGCTGCCCGAGACGGCCCCCCAGGAAAAGTTGGTGGCCCTGGTCTCCAAGCTGAGCGCGGACCCCAACATCCACGGCATCATGGTGCAAGAGCCGATGCCCAAAGGGATTGACGAAGGCGCGGTGAAAGCTGCCCTCTCGCCTGACAAAGACGTGGACGGCGTACACGAGGTCAACGCTGGGCGGCTGACTATGGTGGCTCCGGCCGGCCGGCCAGAAGGGGTTGGCCCCTTTTTCACGCCAGCTACGCCAGCCGGCGGCATGGAGATCCTGCGTCGCCATGGGGTAGAACTGAGTGGCAAGCACGCTGTCGTCGTTGGCCGGTCCAATATCGTGGGCAAGCCCATGGCTCTGATGATGATGCGGGAGAACGCCACGGTGACCATGTGCCATTCGCGCACGGCCGATCTGGCGGCTGTCTGCCGCCAGGCAGACATCTTGTGCGCGGCCGTGGGCCGGCCTGAGATGATCCGGGGCGACTGGATCAAGCCGGGGGCGGTGGTCATTGACTTTGGCGTCAACGACGTAGAGGGCAAGATGGTGGGCGACGTGGCCTACGATGAAGCCGTCGAGGTGGCCGGGATGATCACCCCGGTGCCTGGCGGCACGGGCCCCATGACCAACATCATGCTCGTGAAAAACGTCCTCGAGGCCGCGCGGCGACAGGTTACGAAGTAAGCTTGACAACACTCCCAACCTGTAGTATTATAGCGGGCGTGATAAAAATCACAAAGTAAGCCGTAAGGCGGCGCTATTCGACCTGTCCTGTTGGATTTGACATCTGTGGAAGGACCGTATTGCTGCCGCACGCAGAACATCATAATATCAAGGAGGTACACAAATGATTGTTGACGTCAAATCGCCAGTGCCTAGCGACATCGAGATCGCCCAGGCAGCCAATATGAGGCCCATCCGCGAGGTGGCCGAGGAAGTAGGTCTCGCCGAGGATGACCTGGACCTGCATGGCAAGTACAAAGCCAAAATCCACCTGGACGTGCTCGAGCAGCTCAAGGACCGCCCCAGTGGCAAGTACATTGACGTGACGGCTATTACACCTACCCCACTGGGCGAAGGAAAGACCGTCACCACCATCGGTGTCAGCCAGGGGCTGGCCTATCTGGGCAAAAAGGTCTTTACCTGCATCCGCCAGCCTTCGCAGGGGCCGACCTTTGGCATTAAGGGCGGCGCGGCCGGCGGTGGCTATGCCCAGGTCGTTTCGATGGAGGACTTTAACCTCCACCTCACCGGCGACATCCACGCCGTTGGCGCGGCCCACAACCTGCTGGCGGCTGCCATTGACAACCGGCTGGCGAAGGAAGCCAGGTGGAGCACCAGTTTTCTGGCCAAGGCACTCTGCCCGGATGACGAATACACGCCAAGTATGCGCAAGCGGCTGGAAAAGCTGGGCATCAAGTCGGAAAAGCCCTCCGATTTGAGCGATGAGGACAAGGAGCGGATGTTCCGCCTGAACATTGATCCCTACTCCGTCCAGTGGCGGCGGGTGGTAGACGTGTCCGATGCGGCGCTGCGTAACATTATCATCGGTCTGGGCCCGAGAAACGACGGCCCCACGCGCCAGACGGGGTACGATATCACCGTGGCCTCCGAGATCATGGCTGCGCTGGCTCTGTGCAGCGCCCTGGCCGACCTGCGCGAGCGCATGGGCCGCATCATCATCGGCACGAGCAATCCAGGGGCGTTGCGTGCGAAACGGCCGGTGGAACCGATCACGGCTGAGGATCTGAACGTGGCCGGCGCGATGACCGTGCTGCTCAAAGAGGCCCTCATGCCCAATCTGATGCAAACGCTGATGGGCAGCCCGGCCTTTGTCCACTGCGGCCCCTTTGCCAACATCGCCCAGGGCAACAGCTCCATCATGGCCGACAGGATCGCCCTCAAGCTGGTGGGGCCGGATGGCTACGTGGTCACCGAGTCTGGCTTTGGCGCTGACTGCGGCATGGAAAAGTTCTTTAACATCAAATGCCGCGTCTCCGGCCTGGTGCCCAATGCCGTCGTCATCGTCGCCTCCGTCCGTGCCCTCAAGATGCACGGCGGTGGCCCCAGGGTCGTTGCCGGCAAGCCCCTGGACAAGGCCTACGCTCAGGAAAACCTGGAACTGCTGGAAAAGGGCCTGTCCAATCTGACCCAGCACGTCGAGAACGCCCGCAAGTTTGGCATCCCGGTAGTAGTGGCGGTCAACAGGTTCACCAACGACACCGCCGCCGAGATCGAAGTGGTCAAAAAAGCGGCCATGGAAGCGGGTGCCGAGGCCGTAGCCATGAGTAACGTCTGGGCCAAAGGTGGCGAGGGCGGCGCAGAACTGGCAGAGGCTGTGGTTGCTGCCTGCGAGAAATCCGACCCCAAGGAGTTCAAGTTCCTCTATCCTGACGAGATGTCCATCAAGGAAAAGATCGAGACCGTCGCCCGCGAGATCTACCGAGCCGACGAGGTGACCTATACGCCCGAAGCCGAGGCCAGAATCAAGCTCTTCACCGACATGGGGTTGAGCCACCTGCCGCTCTGCATGGCCAAGACCCACCTCTCCTTTACCCATGATCCGGCCCTTAAAGGCACGCCGCGTGGATGGACGTTGCCCATCACCGACGTGCGGGCCAGCGTAGGCGCCGGGTTCCTCTTCCCGCTGTGCGGCACCATGCGCACCATGCCTGGCTTGCCCACCAGGCCAGTCTTCACGGACATTGACATAGACCCAGAGACCGGCAAGGTGCTGGGCCTGTCCTAGTACTCGGCCACACTGATTTTGATAACTTGTCATTCTGAGGAGCCCTTCGACAGGCTCAGGATAAACTCCGCGACGAAGAATCTCGTTTTAGGCAAACAGGGGCATTTTCTAGGCAAACAACGAGATTCTTCGCCTCCGCTGCGCTTCGGCTCAGAATGACAGACCATATCATTTCCACTGTGGTGAAGTACTAGTACACGTCGGCGGAAATCTCCCACGATTGAGCATTGGGTGAGAGCGCCGGTCGAGTAGGAGCGAAGCGACCTATCGAGGCCAAGCGGCTTGTGGAAGGTGCTCTCGTTGGCAAAAAACGCTTGGTTTCCTATGGCGCAACAGTGCCGCGATACGCTTCTCCACTTTGTTCCGAAGCTACCCTTCGACAAGCTCAGGACGGCGCTCAACCGGTGCTTACCCTGCAACCGGTGGAGGATTCATGCCAAGCCGTAGTAGCGTTTTGGACTGATGTAGAGCAAGTGCAACCATCAGTTGACCGCGTGTTTGCTCCACAGATGGGGAGGGTTTTGTTGCCTTCCCCATCTGTGGCCCATTGAATTCACGTCAACTTGAGACCCCAGGGGTTTTCATCAGTCGATCTTTGGGGCAGGTAACCTTGGTTTGAAGAGCAATACCGTAGGAAATCATGCTCTTAAAAACCCCTGGGGTCTGGCCCAATCGTACCTGAACAGTGGTAATTGATTTTACAGACGGCCTCATTTGTGCTATAATAAACAAACGTCTTTTGATGAATAAAAGATTGGTGATGATACCCTTCATGAAGGAGGAAAGCTGTAGAAATGTCAAAGTATATCGCTAGCTCCGCCATTCAAGGAGCTCATGAGTTGATCCATCGTGTGGACAAGCAACTCCAGGAAACCATCGCCAAGCACGGGCCTGAGACCAAGGTAGAGTTCACCAACACGGCTTACTACCTGCCCATCATTTTTGGCATGACCGGTGTGGAAGTAGCGACCCTGGGCGAGATGGTGCCAGCCCTGGAATACTGCCGGGACCTGCTCCAACCGGTGCCCAGCGGTGGCTTGTGGACGCCCTACCTGGGCACTACTCTGGACGCCGGTATGGCCACCCTGATGGCCGAAGAAATCCTGATGGGGATTGGCTTCGTGAATAGCACCCAGCCCGAACCTTATGACTGGGAGGGCTCTTATATCTCACCGGTTCCAGGTAGTGACAAATGCCTCAACGGTCCCATTGATGACATCCAGCTCCGGGCCTGGGGCATCCAGTTGGTGGATGGTCGTATGCCCGGCTTTGCGGCTGTCATCGGCTGCGCCAAGTCCAACGAGGTGGCCGTGCAGATTGTGCGCGAATTGCAGCGGCGCAACATTCTGGTCTTCCTCTCCGGCAACGTCAACGGGCGCAGTGTCATCCAGCAGTTGATGGAAGAAGGCGTCGAACTGGGCTACGATACCTACACCGTGCCCTTTGGCACCAACACCGAGTCCACCTCCTATGCCCTGGGCTTTGCCACTCGTTCTGCTTTGACTTTCGGCGGACTTAAGGGCGGCCAGCCCAAGGAAATTTTGGAATACAATGAGCACCGGACCTTTGCTTTTGCCCTGGCCTTGGGTCCCATTGACGACCTGAAATACGCCACCGCCGCCGGGGCCATCAACTATGGCTTCCCGGCCATTGCCGACACGCGCATCCCCAACATTTTCCCTTCGGGCCTCACCCTCTACGAAGCGGTGGTCTCTCTGCCCTTCGACGAGATCGAGGGCCAGGATGACATTGAGCGGGCCGACAGGCTGGTCCAGAGGTGCATCGAGGTGCGTGGCGTCAAGATCAAAATCACCGAGGTGCCTGTGCCGGTGCCTTACGGCTCGGCCTTTGAGGGCGAGCGGGTGCGTAGAGCCGACATGCGTATCGAGTTCGGCGGCAAGCAGTCGCGGGCTTTTGAGTACCTGCACATGGTGCCTCTGGATGAAGTGGAGGATCACAAGATAGAGATCATCGGCCCTGGCTTTGAGGATGTGCCTGAGGAAGGAGCAATGGACCTGGGCATCCTCGTTAAGGTTGCCGGGCGCAAGATGCAGGAGGACTTTGAACCGGTGCTGGAGCGCCAGATCCACTACTTTACCAACGGTGCCTCGGGCGTACAGCACATCGGCCAGCGCGACATCGCCTGGATCCGTGTCAGCAAAGCCGCGGCAGAAAAAGGCTTTAATCTGAAACACTTTGGCGAGATCCTCTACGCCCGGATGCACGCCGACTTTGGGGCCATCCTGGACAAGGTGCAGGTCACGATCATCACCGACCCCGAGGAACACGCCAAATGGCTGGAAAAAGCGCGGGTGGCCTATGACTTTCGCAACAGGCGACTGGCCGACATGACCGACGAGTCGGTGGACACCTTTTATTCCTGCACGCTCTGCCAGAGTTTTGCTCCCAACCACGTCTGCATGATCAGCCCGGAGCGCCTGGGTCTGTGTGGAGCCTACAACTGGCTGGACTGCAGGGCTTCCTACGAGATCAACCCCACCGGCCCCAATCAGCCAGTGGAAAAGGGCAACTGCCAGGATCCCGTCAAGGGCTACTGGGACAACATCACAAAGTTCGTGCAGGACACGTCTCATGGCATGGTGGAGCAGGTTTCGATGTATTCCATCATGGAATATCCGATGACCTCCTGCGGGTGCTTTGAGTGCATCATGATGATCGTCCCCGAGGCCAACGGTTTTATGACCGTCTCCCGTGAGGACCCCAGCATGACCCCGGCCGGCATGACCTTTTCCACCCTGGCCGGTACAGCCGGCGGTGGCCTGCAAACGCCAGGGGTGATGGGCCACGGTAAGTTTTTCATCACCAGCAAAAAGTTCATCAAGGCCGACGGTGGCCTGAAGCGTATGGTGTGGATGTCCAGCTTCCTGAAAGAAAGCATGGCCGAAGAGTTGAAGGAGGCCGCCATTCGAGAAGGCGACCCCGATCTGATAGACAAGATCGCCGACGAGAGGGTGGCCACCACTGTGGAGGAACTGTTGGCCTACATTGAGGAGAAGGGGCATCCTGCTCTGACCATGCCCCCTCTGTTCTAAAAGACAGATGATGGCGGCAAGCGATGAAGAATCGCTTGCCGCCGCTTTGTAGTCGCTCTGGTTTTCCGTTTTGGCAAGTGTGTTAGATGGACAAAATTTCCATATAATCAGGAAGTCCGTCATACGCATCGCTAAAACTATATCTGAGTTTGCACACTCCTAGATA
>SOHZ01000495.1 GCA_004377365.1 Anaerolineales bacterium
CATATCCACCAACGGAGCCTGACACTCGCCCCAAGATTGGTGGGAGGGAAGTCGAGTGGGAAAAGCCCGGCATTCAAGCGAAATCAAGAGACAGAGTAGAGCTCCGGTTCCAGGTTCCGAAGGGCAAAGTAGCTAACATTATGGGAGTAATGAATTTACTACAAAGTAAGTTTGAAAGTTTGGAGATAGAGCTTAGAGCCAGCGATGGAGAAATTACCGAACAGGATTATGAGGATAAGATAAAGGAGACATTCAGGCAGCTTGGAATTGAAATTGATGAACAGTAAAATGCCATTTCGCTAGAAATGATAGAGACTCAATTTTGGAATGTTAAATGTTACGTAAATGTGGCTTTTGACGAATCCCAGGGACACCATACCAATTAGGTCTACTACAAATTAGGTATTATGTCCCCAGGATACCACAGCAAAAGATCTAATCTGCGGAAGGGGATTGCACAATACTGACATTTGTGCAATTCGGTAAGCTACACAAACACTCATTTTGCTGTTTTTCATTACCGTCGAGCGGTCATAACGACCCGTTGACCAAACGCTAAGTCAGTAATAGAATGGACCTACGGGATACCCTGATGTTTCTTGGAAACCCCCGTAGAGAATCTCCTGTCATCCGGTATGGCCCGCGCGTGGAATGGGTTTGCAGATAGAACTGAAGGACGACGGCACGAAAACATGAGACTTCAACCGTATCGCAAGAAGGTTCTGCCGAAGGTGCTGAGCCTTTTGAATGAAGCTGAGGCCGGATCACACGAGTTCATCCCCTACGGTGAGGAGAGCCTCCAGGCAGAGTTGAAAGGAGCGAGCCCAGTCCTGCTGGCCACCGATGACCAGGACCACATCGCCGGGTTTGGGTACCTGAGCCGACAGTGGTATGGTGAGATCGTCACACTGCATGTCCGGCCTGGCCCGGGGCAGTGGGAGGCCGGCGACCTGCTGCTCTCTGTTCTCGAACCGCGGAACCAGACCGGCGAGTTGAGTACATTGGCGGATACATTCGATCATGAGCGGCTTGGTTTTTTTCTGGAGAGAGGGTATCGCTCTGACAGCAGCCTCTACCAGATGACCGCCGACCTTGACCATCGGCGACGCCGACGGCGTCTGCCGGTAGGCTGCACCATTGGCAGTCTAAGGACGGATGAGGAGGAGGCATTCATACAAGTGGCAAACACCGCATACACCGCAGAGCGGCTCCGGCCCGGGATTCTGGCGCAGTGGCAAGCCCAGGACCCCGATTTCAGCACCGATTGGGTTCACGTTGCCCGCTGTGATGGGCAACTTGTGGCTACTGTTGTAGCCCGCTCGGACCGGGAGTACAACGAGTACTTCCACGCCAATCGGGGTTATCTTGGCCCTGCGGCTACTCTCCCAAGCTACCGAGGGAAAGGCCTGAGTCAGGCCCTCACTGTCCGGGCGATGGATTTCCTTCGCGAGCGAGGTATGGGCACAGTCTGCCTATACACCTGGGAGGGGAATCAGTCGGCGGTGAGACTCACGACGAACCTGGGATTCCGTGTGGCGCATGAATGGAAAATCCTCAGCAAGAAGATACGACGATAGTATTCAGGAAGCCTGACGGGACGTGGACCGAAGAGAGTGAGATCGCACGTCAGCTTGCTTTGCTGCTCCATCACACAATGTAGCGTTTTGTTATTCCCTAACTCCACCTATTCCTTAAACAACTTCGACAAGGCTATTGACAACTTCTTTGACAGTGATAAAATGACTCTAAGTCACTTGTTTCGGAAAAGAAATAACTGGTCAAGACCAATATCTACACTGTGTGTAAAAAACTGCTATCAATACTTGTTTTGTCCATTCTAGTGGCCTCAACTTTAGTTGGTTGTGGGGAGGGGGGGTCGCCATGTCCTTCAACGCTTACTATACTTTCGATAACCGAGGGCGATGTGTTCGTAATGAAGGCAGGTACGGACGATTGGATAGAAGCGGAGGTCGAGATGGAATTAGAAGCCGGTGATACCATAAAGACCGGCGATAACTCCGGCGCCGAAATTACTTTTTTTGATGGTAGCACTATGGAACTGGAGGCAGGCACCCAGATCGAGATTATTTCACTCGATCTCGCCTGTGACACTGGTGTCACAACCATTACCCTTGAGCAGACAATAGGGAGTATCATATTCCGCGTGACAAAGGTGATTGATCCGGCATCTCGCTACGAAATTGAAACACCAACTACTGTGGTAGGGGTGAGGGGTAGTGCTGTGCAAGTTTACGTCATTGAAGATGGTACAACCTGGGTAACTAATCTGGAAGGGGATATATGGGTCGTTGCACAGGGTGTGGAACTGCAGGTCCCTCAAGGCCAGCAATGTATTATTAGCCCTGGTCAACCACCTAGGCTCATAGAGGTTGACGCAGGC
>SOHZ01000413.1 GCA_004377365.1 Anaerolineales bacterium
TCTGGCGTGGACCTGCTCCATCTCCTTCGGACCACCGTGGGCATCGAGCACCTCATTGTGGATCACGCCGCCACGGATTAGGGTCTCGATGTCCGCTTCGGTCAGCCCGCTGCTCTCCAGGAACTCGTCAAGGTCCGCAAAGGGTCCCTGCTCCAGGATCTGCGCCTTGGTGGCCTCGACCTCTGCCCGCACCTCGTCTTCCGTCGGGGTAAGCCCTTCCGCCTCAGCCAACTGACGCAGCAACTCCTGAGAGATCAATTGGTCGAGGACGCTCTGCTGGAGCTCGGGCAGAAGGCCCAGGGCCTGGGGGTCATTCCAGTCAATGCCGTACTGCTGGGCAATGAGCTTGGCATCGCGGGCTATTGCCTGCTCAAAATCATCCCGACTTAACTCGACGCTGTTGACCTTGGCTACCACGGTAACAGTGATCGAAGGGATTACCGAGATCGTAGGCACTGGAGATGGGACGGCGGTGGGAGAGGCTACCGCAACGGGAGAGGGCGTAGGGGTTGGTTCTTCTATGACAGGCATAGGTGTATCAGTGGGGACAGCGGTCGGCGTGGCCTGGCCGCAACTGATCAGCATCACCGTGGCCAGGGCCAACAGGATACTACTGACAAACAAGTTGATTGATTTCACAGATTGTCCTTTCTATTTATCGGTCGTTGGTGAATTTGTGGTGCTGGTGAGAACATTCAGACCCTCACCTCGCAGCCGGGTGTCCAGGCCGGGGCACAGGTCACCAGCAGGACGACCTCTTTGTCGCTGAGGTTGCGGATATGGTGGGTAGCCTTGGGTGGGATGACCACCACGTCCCCCGGCCCGACCATCTCCACCTGGCCGTCCACTTCCATTTCGGCCTCCCCTTGTAAGAGATAATAGACCTCCTCCACTTCAGGATGATAGTGGGGCAAAGATCCTTTGCCGGGTGGGAGAATAACCTCGGCTAAACTGTGACGGGTCAAGGGAGAATGGCTGGGCCCAGCCAGTTCACGGATGATTTCGCCGTGGTCGGCAACCATTGGCTCGATCTGATCGCGGTGGGTAACGTGCATGGGAAACTCCTAGATTGCCTGTGCCCTGTTCAACTGAGAAAGCCGGTTCAGAACATCCAACGAGGCAAAGACTACGATCCTGTCGTCGCTGTGCAGGCGGATTTGAGGATCGGGGTGGAGGTCTATCCCTTCGCGGCCTTTATAGAGGATGATGGAAAAGTCCAGCTCAGCCTCCAGTTCAGCCAGGCTCTTGCCTACCAACCTGGAAGCAGGTTGGACCCTGATTTCGCTGACGTTGAGGAGCTCGTCATCTATGTAGAAAGAATGGGTGATCTGGGTCTGAGTGGCAGCGGCGGCAAAGGCAGGGGCGGCCAGGGCCGAGGTGCTAAAGACAGCATGGATGTCAAAGCCCTTCTCCACCTTCTTGGCCAGTTCCCCGTCGAACATGCGCATCACCACCCTGATGTCCGACTGGAGTTCGCGGGCTTCCAGGGCGACGGCCAGGTTGGCCAGATCGTCTTCGGTGCAGATGACAATGGCACAAGCCCGCTCAACGCCAGCTTCGAACAGCATCTCCCGCCTCTGCGCGTCGCCAATGATCACCGGCACCCCCATCTCACGGATGGATTCCACAAACTGCCCCTCCGGGTTGCGTTCGATGCCCACCACCTCCTCATCGAACTTGAGCAACTGTTTCACCACCCGCGAGCCATCCCGGCCTAATCCGCAGACTATGATGTGATTCTTGCAAGTTGACGCCAGAGCCACCTGCCATTCCCTCCTTCCAGTCCGTTTGCCAAAGAGCGTCACCCCAAAACGTATGACGCCCTGGGCGATCACCCCCAGTCCCACCAGAGGCACGACGAAGAAAAAGAGCTGTAAATACCAGACGTCGGGAAAGTCAACGTTCGTCTCGAAGAAGGTCAGCGTGAAAACGGCGTGCAGGGCTTCGGAGAAAGACAGACCCCGACCGGTCCTGGGCGAGACGTAGAGCCGATCCAGAGTGATGGCCCCTACGAGAAGCACGCCAACGAAGAGCAGCAACGAGACGCGGAACTCACGAAAGAGAATCCGCACGTCCCGCCAACTGGCCACCAGGTAACGCCTGAAAGACCTGTTCACAGCAAACCCCTCACATAGTCTAAGGCTTCCCGCCTGGTCCGTATCTCCCCCGCTGCCTGGGCCTCTCGTACTGCCTCCAGCAACTCACCCAACCGGGGCCCCTCCTCAAGTCCGAAGGTCTCCATCAAATCGCCCCCGCCGATCAGTTTGGGCGGCGAGATCACTTCTGTGTGGCGCTCGTAATAATCCCGCAGGAGGGCAGTAGCGAACTTTGAATCTTCTTCCCATAGCCCTGCTGCGCCGATTTGACCCAGGTCAGGGCTCACCCCTTGAGCAGCCAACTGATCGGCCAGAAAGAGGAACACGAGGTCAAGGCCCGCTTCGCCCGTGTCACGGAAAAAGCGGTAGACGTCACGCCGGGTGAGGGCCTCCGCTGCCCTGAGCCGGCCAAGACGCCCCCAGTGGGCAGCAATGGCCCGGCCCAGGTCCACCTCCCCACGGCTGAACCGCAGACGGCGCAGGGCGAGACCCACCCGCCTGGCGGCACTGTTACGCCGCTTCCTCTCCCCACCACACAAGAAGGTGACCAGCTTGAGCAAAACCAGGCGCTGCCGGTCGCCGGAAGTGAATTGGGATAGATGGGATAAAAGACGGTCAGAATGGAGGTTGGAAGTTGGAAGTTGGAGGTTAGAGGTTGGGGGTTGGAGAATGATGGTGTACAGATCCTCCAGTGCTCTGACCACTTCAAGGGAACGCTCAAATCGGCCTGCCTCTTTAATACTCTCCGTTTCGGGGAGGACCACCTCCAGCAGGCCCAACTCATCGAGATAGCACAGGTTGTCGGCTGCGCCGGGTTGAGCCACGATTTTGCTCAGTTCATCCCGCACCCTCTCGGCAGAGACAGCGGCGATCAGGCCCGCATCGCGTCGTATCCATTCCTCTGTTCGGGGTTCGATACGCAAGCTCAGTTCAGCCGCCAGACGCACAGCCCGCAGGGTCCGCAACGGATCATCCCGGAAGGCTGCCTCGGACACAGCCCGCACCAGCCCGGCCTCCAGGTCACCGCGCCCGTCGTAGGGATCAATGAACCGGCTGAGGTCACTGATATCAAGAGCAATGGCATCTATGGTGAAATCGCGCCGGGAGAGGTCAACGGTGATGTCTCCGCCCTGCAAGACAGCGAAATCAACGAACAGTCGCTGGCCGTGCTCGTCGCGGGTGACCGCCCGACCTGTGCCACGTTCGTCGTCCAGAGGCACGAACGCGCCGTGCATCCAGTCAGCCACCGACCGGGCCAGACCCAAAGCGTCGCCCTCGACTGCAAAGTCAACGTCGTGGCTCTCCCGCCCCAACAACCGGTCCCGCACATAGCCACCCACCAGGTAAGCCCTGGCGGAACGGTCTTGCAGGAAGCGGCACACCCGCGCGGCCACGGACCCCTGCGGGACGAGGTTTTGCCCGGTCACGGTCGTCCACCTATTCCTTCCTTTTAAACTCCTCTGCCTTCTCAAAACCGGCAGCCAGTGCTTTCAAGTTCAATTTCTCGGTGCCTTTGGGCGCTCTGGCCTTGACCGCCGCCTCGGCAGCCTTGCGGGAGACCACGCCCGTCAGCCCCACCAGGAGGCCCAGACCGACGACGTTGGCCGTGATGCGCCGCCCGGTAGCTTCCTCAGCCAGTTGAGTGATGGGCACCTGATAGGCTCTCGTCGTCGGCACCCGCTCCACGTTCACCGAGTCAACGATAAGGATGCCATCCTTTTTGAGCTCGTGAAAGTACTTGTCACAGGCCTCTTGACCCAGGGTCAGAAGCACATCGGCTTTGATGACCTTGGGGTAGTCAATCTCGCCGTCGGAGATGATCACCTCCGACTTGCTGGCCCCCCCGCGAGCCTCGGGGCCATAAGATTGGGTCTGCGCTGCGTTCTTGCCATCGTAGATGGCCGCCGCCTCGGCCAGGATCAGGCCAGCCAGGATCAGGCCCTGACCGCCCTCACCCGCCAGACGGATTTCGTACCGTTCTTGCATCGCATCTACTCCCTTTCCATTCAGTGCCTCTCAGAAAAACAGCAGGCCGGGCTCCCATGCCCGGCGGCGTGGGAGCCGCCTCTGAACGCTCACCCTTTCCATTCACGCCGCCTGGGCGCGTTCGATCACCTGGTCATACAACTCGGTGTACTCTGGAATGTCCCGGTCCACCAGCACCCCTCGCACGATTTTGCCCTCCTGCTCTTTCAGCTTGCCCTCGGCGGGGTCCCGCACCTTGACACTGTTCTCCTTCAGGTAACGCATCATGTCCACCGGCTTCCCCAGCTTGTTGAGGCGGCCGTAGGTGGTGTGGCAGTAGGCGACGGCCTCGACCACGGAGAAGCCTTTTTTCTCGATGGCCTTTCCGATGAAACGATCCAACTCTATGGCGTGGTAGACCGTACCGCGGGCCACAAAAGCCGCTCCGGCCGCCTGAGACAGTTCGCAGATGGGGAAGGGTTGCTCAATGTTACCGTAAGGCCCTGTGGTGGTCAGTCCTCCCGTCGGCGTGGTGGGCGAGTACTGGCCACCGGTCATGCCGTAGACAGAGTTGTTGACCACGATGGCCGTCAGGCCGATGTTGCGCCGCGCTGCGTGGATGAAATGGTTGCCGCCGATGGCCAAGGCATCACCATCGCCCATGACGACGATCACTTTCATCTCAGGTCTGACCATCTTGAGGCCGGTGGCAAAGGCCAGGGCCCGCCCGTGGGTGGTGTGCATGGTGTTGAAATCCACGTAGACAGGCATCCGCCCCGTGCAGCCGATGCCAGAGATCATGGCCACTTCGTCCTTGTCCAATCCCAGGCGGTCCACAGCCCGGATGATAGCGTGCATCACGATGCCGATGCCACACCCGGCGCACCACATGTTGGGAAACTTTTTCTTGTGACGCAGATAATCGTATATTATTTGCTCTTCGCGCTCCATCAATCACTTCTCCTCAATGGCAGCCAGGATCTGCTTGGGGGTGAGCATCTCCCCATCGGCCCGGTTGACGCGCCGCACCTTGTTCCGTCCAGCCACCCGCTCCACCTCCAGAGCCAACTGCCCCCGGTTCAACTCTGGCACGATGATGCGCCGGGCGGTATGCGCCACCCGCTCGATGACCTCCTCGGCGAAAGGCCAGATGGTCAGCAGCTTCACCAGGCCTACTTTGTATCGCCTGTCCCGCGCCATCCTGACCGCGTGGCGAGCCGAGCGCAACGTACAACCATAGGCCACCACCACTGTCCTGGCCCCCTTGGTCCACTCTTCCTCGGTCATGATGATCTCGCCCAGACCCCGCTCGATCTTGCGGAAAACTCGCGTCAGCCAGGGGTTGATCTCATCCAAGCGCAGGGTGGGAAAGCCCGCCCGGTCGTGCATCAATCCCGTCATGTGATAGCGGTAGCCCTGGCCGAAAGAGACCATGGGTGGCACGTCTGAGGTGGTTTCATCGTAAGGGAAGTACCATTCGGGCGGCACGTCGGTGGAGATGCGCTCCGTGACGTCAACCATCCCCGCCGAGGGCAACTCTACTTTTTCCCGCATGTGAGCAATGACCTCGTCCATGAGCAGGATGACCAGGGTACGGTACTTCTCCGAAAGGTTGAAAGCCTGCACCGTCAGGTGGAAGGTTTCGGCCACCGACGAAGGGCTCAGCACGATAATGGGGTGGTCGCCGTGGGTTCCCCATCGCGACTGCATCACGTCGCCCTGAGAAGGGGCTGTGGGCAGGCCGGTGCTGGGCCCACCCCGTTGCACGTTCACGATGACGCAGGGGATCTCGGCCATGGCTGCGTAGCCAAGGTTCTCCTGCATCAGCGAAAAGCCCGGCCCCGAGGTGGCGGTCATGGCCTTGGCCCCTCCCACCGAAGCGCCGATGACAGCGGCAATACTGGCGATCTCGTCTTCCATCTGAATGAACTTGCCCCCCACCTGGGGCAGGCGGCGGGCCAGGACCTCAGCGATGTCTGTAGCCGGGGTGATGGGATAGCCAGCGAAAAAACGACAACCGGCCGCGATGGCCCCCTCGGCGCAGGCCTCATTGCCTTGCATCAATTGAGCAACCACTCGTCCTCCTTCAATTCAGAACTAGAAAGAAACCCAGTTTTTCTTGCGAGAGGAACGTCGTTGGCACTTAAAGCACCTGCAGCCAGCACTACTTGCCTGCAGAGCACCAAGAACCGGGTTTCTGAGCAGCCCTACGAAGTTTCATCCAGCTTCCGCACCACGATCGCCAGGTCCGGGCAATGGACGTAACACCAATTGCAGGCGGTGCACAGCTCAGGCTGAGCCACCACGGGGTGTCCTTCTCCGTTGGCCTCCAGAACCTCCCGAGGGCAAAAAGCGATGCAAAGGCCACAGCCTTTGCACCAGTTGTCAAAAACGTGAACCTCGCCCCTGGGGAGCTTTTTGGGGCGCTTCGCTGCCTTCTTGCTCTCAGCAGCGGTTGATTCTTCCTTGGTCTCTGTCTCTGCCATGATGGGTCCCTGACCTCCGTTGGTCATCGGTATGCTGCCCCTATTTTACCACCTTGGACCTCAAAGTCAAAATTCAACATCCCCTTAGAAAATCTCGATCTGATAATCCACCACCTGCACGTCGGGGCGGTGGCGCTCGATCCATTCCACCACTTTGGTAAGCACGCGGTGCACGTAGCCAGAGTCGTTGGAGACGCAGGCCACCCCCAGGGTGGCCGACTGCCAAAAGTCCTGGTTGTCCACCTCGGCGATGGAGACGTTGAACTCGTTGTGCACACGGGCGATAATGGATTTGATGACCCGGCGCTTGCCCTTCAGCGAGCCGCTGCCGGGGAGGTGCAGTTCGATGGTGCAGGTGCCGATGACCATGTGGATTGCCTCTATGCTTGCCCCTTTTTTGCTTCCCTACTACACCCCAACCGTCACGAGCCTGGCTCTCGTGGTTGGCTCCGGCATTGGCTGCCCCTCTTCTTGAAGGGCTTCAATGTACAGCTCGATTGCCTCTTTCACCAATTGCTCCGTCTCTTCCAACGTATCGCCACACGCAATACAGCCCGGTAGATCAGGCACGTATGCCGAATAGTTACTGCCGGCCCATTCGTAAATCACCACGTATTCTTTCATGATCGGTCCTCCAGTTCTGCTTGTTTCCAGATACTCTTGAGTGTACCGGGGGCAACGTCTTTGCTGGGATGTCCGGCCACGACGACAATCCCTTTCTTGACCGGATGCTTCAACACCCGGTGGCTGCCTTTTGTCCGCGCCACATACCACCTGTCTTCTTTCAGGCGTTTCAACACGTCACGGACTTTTATGGGGCATGGAACTCTATTGCGAGATTCTTACACACCCCCTGCCAGCGGTCCTGGTTGTCCACCTCGGCGATGGAGACGTT
>SOHZ01000630.1 GCA_004377365.1 Anaerolineales bacterium
GAGCTATCCCGAGAGTGAGCCGATCACTTTTCAGACATACCCTGAGCAGTTACCATTGAAACATCAATAAGCATCCTCTGCTTCCCTTTGGCTAACTACATTGCGCCAAGCATGGCAGGTACCTGCAAAGTCTAATGGCGCTGCCCGTCCATCTCGACCACGCTCACCAGCTCAAACTTGCCAGCCTCGTGCATGGCGGTGGCTAGGAGGAATTGGAAAGCCTCCGGGCGTATCAAAGTTACGCGCCGCGTTGACGGCGGCCCAGGGCTCGGCACTCTGGCTTTCAAGCTGTCACGCTGAGCAACTTTGCCTTTGGCGCAACAGTGCCGCTTTGCCTACTCTATTTAGCAGCAGCGTCGGTGATCTCCAACGCTTTGTCAATGATGGCCAGGCCGTCCTTGAGCTGCGACTCGGTGATGCACAATGGTGGCACGGCAAAGATCCAGTTCCAGCGGACAAAGGTGTAGAGGCCGTTGTCGCGCAGAAACTTGGCCACGTCGGCCATAGCCCCCATCTCCGAGGGTTTGGCGTTCCAGGGAGCCATGGGCTCTTTGGTCTCTTTGTCCTTGACGACCTCGATGACGGAGAACAGGCCAATGTAGCGCACGTCGCCCACCGAGGGATGTTTGGCCTTTATTTCTTCCAACTCTTCGCCCAGCACCTGGCCCATGGCCTGGGTGTTCTCGATCAGCCTGTCCTCTTTGTAAACGTTGATGGTGGCCACGGCGGTGGCGCAGGCCAGGGTGTGGCCGCTGTAGGTCAGACCCAGGGGCAGCATCCGCTCCTCAAAGTAAGCGGCGATGTCCTTCGAGACAACCATGGCCCCCAGAGGCACGTAGGCCGCAGTCAGGCCCTTGGCCATGGTCATGACGTCGGGGACGACTCCCCAGTTGTCAATCCCAAACCACTTTCCCGTGCGCCCAAAGCCGCTCATCACCTCGTCGTCCACCAACAGGATACCGTACTTGTCGGCGATCTCGCGCATACGCGGCCAGTACTCGTCGGGGTAGATCATGATGCCGCTGGAACCGGTGACGCCCTCCAGAAAGATAGCGGCCACGTTCTCTGGCCCTTCGAACTCGATGACCTGCTCCACGTGGTCAATGCACTCGCGGTGACAAGTCTCCAGCGTCCAACCGAAGGGGCAGCGGTAGCAATAAGGGTCCATAACGTGAATGACGCCGGGGATAGCCGGCTCCACCGGCAGCCGTCGGGGATCACCCGATAGGGTCATCGCGCCGTAGGTCGCGCCATGATAGGAGCGATAGCGGGCTATGACCTTGCGGCGGCCAGTATAGAGGCGTGTGAGCTTGATGGCATTATCGTTAGCCTCGGCCCCGCCCAGGGCAAAGAAAGTCTTTTTCAGATCACCCGGGGTGATTTCGGCCAGCAGCCGCCCCAATTCGCCTTTCACATCAGTAGCCATGCCCGGATAGACGTAGCACAGCTTGTCGGCCTGGTCTTTAATGGCCTGGACGATTCTGGGATGTTGATGGCCGGTGTTGACGTTCATAAGCTGAGAGGCAAAGTCAATGTAGCGTTTGCCGTCCACGTCCCAGAAATAGATCCCTTCGGCCCGCTCTGCGGGAATAGGGTTGACGGCCGACTGCACTGACCAGGAAAAAAACACGTACTCACGGTTCAAAGCGACCATCTCTTGAGCACTCATTTTTGGGGAAACAGGACTCATGGGGATACCTCCTTGATTATGGGTGATAGGTGTAGAAATGCGCCCTTTGATTTGTCTGAATGGAGAGACGGCTTCAGCCGTCAGTTTGGGTGGATCAACTCTGGGGTAGTGGAGAAGAAAAAAGGGCAGCGAAGGCTATGTGGAACAGGCCATGGTGCCCGCTGGCGATAAATTTATCGCTCCCGCCGGACCACAGTCCGGTGGCTTCTGGCGTGGACTGTGGTCCACGCCGAGCAAAAGGAAAATTCCTATAGTATCGAGGTAGCCCCCTCACCTCTTGGTTCAGATTATACCAAATCCACTCGGATTTGGCAAGTCGGAAAAGCGTTCCCAGTACTCAAGTACTAATCCTACACGTATTTGGACAAAATAGCTTTCTTGTGCTATAATCCACACTATTGCATTTTCATGGAGCCCAAAACGTGGGACCGAAAGTATAGCCGATACAGTCCGCCGTTGGACTGTCGTCCAGCGGGAGCACCGGAACTTTTCGGATAGGCTTGTAGCGAAAGGGGGTGGTAACTGCAGAGGACAATCGGGTTCAGTCTTTGACTGGAAAGGTCATAAGCGTAATAACAAAATGAAGGAGGAGACTAAAATGTTGAAGAAAATCTTGTTTTTGGCAGTGGTCTTGAGTATGGTTGGCCTCATGCTGCCAGCCTGTGGGCCAAAGCCGACCGAAGCGCCACCCCCCACTAAGGCTCCAGTTGAAGCACCTACTGAAGCACCTACTGAGGCACCGCCTCCCCCGGCGGAAGAGCCCATCAAGCTTGGTCTGCAAGCGCCCATCACCGGCGAGTATGCTTACGAGGGCGAGGGCTTTGTCAAGGTCCTCGAACTGGCTGTGGAGCAGAAGAACGCCGCCGGCGGTATCCTGGGCCGTCAGATAGAGATCGTCATCTGTGACGATGTGGGCAAACCTGACGAGTCCTCCAAGTGCGCGCAGCAGTTGGTCTCCGAGGGCGTGGACGCCGTCATCGGCAGCTACAGCTCAACCTGCACCGAGCCCGCCTCGGCCATCTACAACGAGGCCAACATCTTGCAGGTGACACCGTCCTCGACGGCCACGCGGCTGACCACCCATGGCTACGGGCAGTTCTTCCGGGTTTGCTTCCTGGATGACCGGCAGGGGCTGTTTGCGGCCAAGTTCATCTACGAAGACCTGGGATTCGACACAGCGGTCTTCCTGCACGACAACTCGACCTATGCCCAGGGACTGGCAGAGCACGCCAAGAGGTACTACGAAGAAGCTGGTGGCACCACGGTCTTTTACGATGCCATCAACCCCGAGGACACCGACTATACGCCCATCCTGACCAAGATCATGGAAACCAATCCCGGGGCGGTGTACTTCACCGGCTACCACCCGCAGGGTGGATTGTTGCTGAAGCAGTCCAAGGACCTGGGAGCAGAGTTCCAGTGGGTGCTGGGCAACGCCTGCAACAACCCGGAGATGGTCGAGATTTCCGGGAAGGAAGCAGCGGCCGGCGCCTACTTCACCACCGAGCCTCTGCCCAAGGACATCCCCTATCCTGAGGCCCAGGCCTTCGTCGAGGCCTACAGTGCCAAGTACGGCGAGGACCTGACCAGCATCTGGTGGCTGATGGTGGCCGACGCGTTCAACGTCGTCGCTGCCGCTATGGAGGCCACCGGCGGCACCGATACGGATGCCATGGCCAACTACCTGCTCACCGAGTTCAAGGACTACCCCGGTGTGACCGGCCCCATCCTCGGCTACGACGAGAAGGGTGACCGGCTGGGCACGGTGCACGTTGCCTACGTCATCAGCGCAGACGGGGAGTTCGTGCCTTATGGCGAGGAGGTGGCGGTTGCACCACCGGCCGAGCTGGAAGAAGGCGTGCTCATCAAGATCGGCAACGTTGCTCCCCTCACCGGCGACATCCCCAAGGTGGGAGAGGGCGCAAAGTACTCCCTGGAGATGTGGCTGGAGGACGTTAATGCGGCCGGCGGCCTGGTGGTTGGGAACAGGGTGCATGACGTCGAGGTGATCCACGAGGACAACGAGTCCAAGGGCGAGTCCGCTGCGGCAGCGGCGACAAAGCTGATCGTGGAGGATGAGGTGCTAGCGATCATCGGCAGTTATGCCAGCAAGCAGGCCATCCCCACCGGCGAGGTCGCTGACGCCAACGAGACGCCGATGGTCAGCCCCTGGTCAACCAACCCCAGGACCACCCAGGATCGGCCCTATGTCTTCCGCGGCTGCTTCCTCGACCCCTTCCAGGGGCCAGTGATTGCCAACTTTGCCACGGAAGAGTTCGGGGCCACCAAGGCCGCCGTGCTCTACGACGTGGCCAGCGACTACCCCAAGGGCCTGGCCGAGTTCTTCAAGGCAGCCTGGGAGGACATCCATGGTGAAGGCTCGGTGGTGGCTTTCGAGACCTTTACCACCAAGGACCGGGACTTTAGCGCCCAGTTGACCAAGATCAAAGACTCGGGTGCTGATTTCCTCTTCACCCCCCAGTATTACGACGAGGTGCCCTTGATCGTGATGCAGGCCCATGAGTTGGGGCTGGAGCAGATCATCCTGGGCAGCGATAGCTGGGGCTCGGCGGAGCTGATGCCGCTCTGCGGCGACGAGTGCGTAGGGTACTTCTTCAGCACCCACTACGCGGCTGCGGGGGCCAAGGGCGCTACCAAGGAGTTCATTGACCGCTACACCGACAAGCACGGCTATGTCCCGGACGATGTGGCGGCTTTGACCTGGGATACGGCGCTGATCGTGCAGAAGGCCATCGAGGATTGCGGCGATATCACCGGCGACATTAAGGCGGATCGCCAGTGCGTCCGCGACGCCCTGGCCAAGATCAAGGACTTTGACGGCATCACGGGCAAGATGACCTTCACCGAGGAGGGGGACCCGATCAAGTGCGCCGTCATCGTCAAAATCAATGAGGCGCACGAGTTCGAGTTCTACAAGTCGGCCTGCCCCTAGGTCTAAGAGTCTGTCCGAAAACCTAGCAGAGGCGGCTCCCACGCCGCTGGAAACCGGGCATGGGAGCCCGGCCTGCTAGTTTTCGGATAAGGTCTAAAAGGGACGCAGCCTGTTGGGTGAGGGATCCATCTCTCGCACCAGAAGGGCGGGCTAGGGGGAGAACCCTTAGCCCGCCCCCCCTTGAACTTCAGGAGGTCATCATGGGAAGACTTAAAATAATAATCTTTAGCCTCGTGGGCATCATCCTGACGATAGCTTTGATCTTTCTACTTTCTGGCATGTCGGTAGCCTCCTTTTTTCAACAACTGCTAAACGCTTTACAATGCGGCAGCTTTTACGCCTTGATCGCCCTGGGCTACTCCATGGTCTACGGCGTCCTCTTGCTTTTCAACTTTACCCACGGTGACATCTTTATGGTCGGAGCCTATATCGGGCTGGGTGTCTCGCTCGGTCTAATGGCTCTCGTCGCGTGGTTGGGCATCCCTTCCCTGCCCAACTGGTTGCTCCTCGCGTTGACCATCCTCCTGGCCATGCTCCTGACGTCTTTTGTGGGCGTGCTCGTCGAAAGGATAGGGTACAGACCACTGCGGGGAGCCCCTCGCGCCTCGGCGGCCATCACCGGTCTGATGATAGGGATCATCCTGGAGACGGGCAACCTGGCTCTGTTGGGCGCCAAGCGGCAAAAGTTCCCCACCCTGATTCCGAGGCAGAGCTATCAACTCGGTCCGGTCACGGTGACCAACACAAAGATCATGATCGTCTTCCTCTCCCTGTTGCTGATGGTCGGCCTGCATCTGTTCGTGCGCAGGACCAAGTGGGGCATGGCCATGCGGGCCATGGCCTACGACTTTGTCGTGGTCCCGCTGATGGGAGTGCCGATAAACACCATCGCCGCGCTGACCTTCGCCCTCGGTTCAGCCCTGGCAGCCGCGGCAGGGATCTTCCTCGGCATCGCCTACCCCATCCTTGAGCCCTACATGGGCGTGCTGTATGGGTGGAAGGCTTTCGTGGCTGCGATCCTGGGGGGGAGAGGCTCGATCCTGGGAGCGGCGCTGGCTGGATTTTTGTTGGGGTTTATCGAGATCTTTGTGGCCGCGATCTTTCCCTCTACGCTGCGCGATGTGATCGCTTATTCGATCATCCTCCTCATTCTGACCTTCAGGCCGCATGGTTTCTTCGGTGAGCCTTACACTGCCCGCCTCAGGCTGTGAGTTGGAGGTTGGATGTTAGAGGTTGGACTTCCATCTTCCAACTTTCAATTTCCAAGGAAGGAGAAATCGAGATGAAAGTGCGAGGGAGCACTGTACCGCCCGCAGAAACGATTGCCAGAAACACGTTGCTGGCCAAGGTCCGATCGCAGTTGGCCCCGATTCCGCTGCTGGGCTGGCTCTTCGGGGCCTTCCTGGCAATGGTGATTGAGCAACGCTGGGGCAAGGACTTGGCTCAAGCGCTCGGCCTGCTTCGCATCCCCGGCTTGTTCGGCCTGCGGATCGTGCTGACTCCATTGTTTGACATTTTACGGCTTAGTCTTTCATGGCTCCTTCTTGGTATAAGGAGTATAGAGTTCGAATTATCCGGCTTGGTGTCCGACCTGAGCACCATACTGCCCAAGCTCGCGCTGATCCCCAGTGCGGTGGCTTATGTCCTCCTGGTCTACGCCCTGCCGATCCTGGTCGTCGCCCGCTTGAGCGCTCCCCTGGCGAACAGGCTGGCCAAGCAGCTCCTCGACAGGTTTCCACTGTGGGTCTCGCTGATCCTCCACCTGGGGTTGTTCTACGCCACATTGCACTTGTGGGGAGGCATCAACGAGTACCGCATGCTTATATTGAGGTATATCTTCATCTCCGTTATACTCACCCTCAGCCTGAACCTGGTGAATGGCTATATGGGGGAGTTCTCCTGCTCCCACCCTGGGTTCATGGCGCTGGGGGCTTACGGCGCCTCGGTCCTGACCGTGCTATTTTTCGTCAACGACGACGTCTTCGGGGCTCCGCTTCTCCCTCTCCCTCCATCATTGTTAGGACAATTGTTAGGACAATGGATATTCTTCCCACTCGCCTTAATCGCTGGCGGGTTGGTGGCTGCTGTGGGAGCCCTGTTGGTGGCCATCCCCTCCTTCCGGACCAGGGGTGACTATCTGGCCATCATTTCCCTGGCGTTCATGTTCATCGTCAAGAGCGTGATCGAGAACCTGGAAATCATCGGGGGGCCCCGCGGCTTCATGAACCAGCCAAAGTGGGCCAATCTACCCACCATGTTTGTATGGATGGCCATCTGCGTGTGGGTGATCTACAACTTTACGCGCTCCACGATCGGAAAGGCACTGTGTGCCGTGCGAGATGACGAAATCGCGGCCGGTGCCATGACGATCAACACCCGCCGCACGAAAATGGTGACCTTTCTCTTCGCCGCCTTCTGGGCTGGCGTGGCGGGTGGGCTCTTCGCCCACGTGATCGGCTACATCAATCCCGGCACCTTTGGCGTGTATAAGCTCAGCGAGATCCTGGCCATGGTCTATCTGGGCGGGTTGAACTCGGTTGTCGGCTCCATCGCCGGCGCGGTCGGCCTCCAGGTCCTGATGGAGGTCCTTCGTCCTTTGGAGCTCTGGAAGTGGATCGTGATCCCTATCCTGCTCATCGTGCTCATGATCCGGCGGCCAATGGGCCTGATCGCTTTCACGGCAGTCAACGTCAAGGATCTTTTGCAGCCCAGGCAAGTGCCGGGGGAAGAGAGGTGAGACATGCCCTTGCTTCGAGTTAAGAACATGACCCATTTCTTCGGTGGTTTGCGGGCCGTCCACAACTACGATCTGGAGATCGAGCTAGGCCAGGTCAGAGGGCTGATCGGGCCTAACGGAGCGGGAAAGACCACCATCTTTAACCTCATCACGGGCATCTACAGGCCTACCGAGGGCAAAGTTCTCTTGGACGGCACGAATTTGGTAGGACTCCAGCCTTACGAGATTGCCGCCATGGGCCTTAGTAGGACCTTCCAGACCCTTCGCCTGTGGAGGCATATGACCGCCCTCGACCACGTGAAGCTGGCCCGCTATTCAAAGATCCAGTACGGGTTGATCGGTGCTTTATTCGGCACGGCCAAGCGCCACAGGGAAGAAGCCGAGATCGAAGAGATGGCCTATCGCCTTCTGGAGATGGTGGGGATCAGCCACCTCGCGGACCAGGTAGTGATCAACCTGCCCTACGGTGTCCAGAGAAGGGTGGAGATGGCCAGGGCAATGGCTTCTGAACCCCATCTATTGCTCCTGGATGAGCCCACCGCCGGGATGAACCCAGAAGAGCTGGCTGAGATGGTGCAAGTCATTCGGCGGATACGAGACGAGCTGGGGCTGGCCATTTTCCTCATCGAACACAGGATGAGAGTGGTCATGGACCTCTGCGAGACCATTCAGGTTATAGACTTTGGGGCGTTAATAGCGGAGGGCACGCCAGAGGAAATACGAAGCAATCCCAGGGTAATTGACGCCTATCTGGGCAAAGAGGAGGTGACCTGATGCTGCTATCAGTGGAGAATTTGGGGGTTTCTTATGGGGGGATCAGGGCCCTCCACGGCATCAGCTTCCAGGTGGAAGAAGGCGAGATCGTGTGCATCATTGGGGCCAACGGGGCCGGCAAGAGCACTACGTTGAGGGCGATCTCCCGCCTGGTCCCCGCCGAACCAGGAAGTAAGATGACCTACATGGGGAAAGATCTGTTCGATTATCCGGCCGACAAGGTGGTCAGTGAACTTGGCATCTCCCACGTCCCCGAGGGAAGGCGCCTTTTCGGCAACCTGACGGTTATGGAGAACCTCAAGCTGGCCACCTTTGCACGCAAGGATAGCAAAAAGATCAAGCAGGATCTTGAGCTGGTATTCTCTCTCTTCCCGCGCCTGGCAGAAAGGGAGACACAGAAGGCCGGGACCCTGAGCGGCGGGGAACAGCAGATGCTGGCCGTCGGAAGGGCCCTCATGAGCGGAAGGAAGATGATGCTCCTGGACGAGCCCTCCATGGGGTTGGCCCCCGTGTTGATGATGAGCCTGTTCGACGCGCTGAAAGACATCAACCAGGAAGGAACAACCATTCTTCTCGTAGAGCAGAACGCCCGCATGGCTTTACGGTTCGCCAGCCGGGGTTACGTGCTGGAGACGGGGAACATCGTCCTGGAAGACGCTTCAGAGGAACTGGCCGACAACCCGGACGTGAAAAAAGCCTACCTGGGCGGGTGAGATGCCCTTGGGAAACGAAGCGATGATAAAGGCCCCCTTTTCCTCGTCGCAGGAAAAGGGGGCTGCTGGTTTTAGGGCTTGCAAAAATATGACTTCTTGGTTTGCTCCGGCTGGATTTGCAATCCGGCGGGAGCGAAAGTTATTCCTTTTCGCTTTGGCCACACTTTTGTGGCTCGGCTGCTGATGGCTTCACTCCTGCTGGTCGGCCTTGCCGGGTGCCTGCCTCGGACCGCGTCCCCCGGCGGGGAGATGGCGTTCGTCCCGGCCAGTGCTTTTTGGATGGGAAGCGACGAGGGGGACGCGGACGAGGGGCCGATGCAACAGGTCTACCCGGAGGCTTTCTGGATAGACAGGTACGAGGTCACTAACACTCAATACGCCGAGTTCCTGAACGCCACGCAGGGAGACCAATTACGCTGCGGAGGGCACATCTGCGCCGATCCAAAGGTCGAGAATCCTGACAGCCACCTTCTCTACGAGGAGGGGCGATACGTGGCGGAGAGGGGATACGACGATCACCCGGTGACAGAGGTCAGTTGGCACGGTGCCAAGGCCTACTGCCAGCACTACGGCAAGCGGCTACCTTCTGAAGCAGAGTGGGAGAAAGCAGCCCGGGGGACGGAGGGTGCGACCTATCCCTGGGGGGAGGAGTTCGATCCTCACAAGCTAAACTCGGACTATCGCGTCGGCGACACGACACCCGTAGGGAGCTAGCCAGACGGGATCAGCCCCTACGATGCCTGCGACATGGCGAGGAACGTCTGGGAGTGGGTTGCTGACTGGTATGAGGCCTACCCAGACAGCGCTTACCAGTCCCCTTTCTTCGGTCACAAATACAAAGTGGTGCGCGGCGGCTCCTGGAACCACCCCGCGGACGATGCCCGTTGCGCCCGCTGGGACATTGCCCATCCCGATCGCCGCCTGCGAGTCGTCGGTTTCCGCTGCGCCCGCGACGACTGAGAGCGTGCAAAAGAAAGCCCCCTTGTCCCTGATTTGGGATGAGGGGGCTTTTGTTATGCCAAAGTTAGCGGTAGCGGAGTAGCAGAACTTGTTCTGCGCCAGTCCAGCGCGAAACAAGTTTCGCTACTCCACATGGAGTCATAGCTCGACTTCGAGGCCCAGGCCCAACCTGCCTGCTTCCTCCAGAACCTTCCTGGCCACCGAGACGTCTTGAACGGCGTTGCCCACCGATTTGAAGAAGGTAATCTCTTCGTCACTCTCTCGGCCGCGCTTCGTCCCCGCCGAGATTTCGCCCAACTCGGCGTAAATGTCACTCTCGGAGATAAGGCCCTTGTTGCGAGGGATGATCAAATCGCCGGCCTCGGCCCAGCAGGCCTCCCGCGAGTCCACCACGAGCCGGGCCCTTTGGATGGTGCCTTCCGGGACCTCCTGCATCTCGGGGGTAAAGGCACCAATGGCGTTGATGTGCACGCCGATCTTGAGATCGGCGTCGGCAAAGACGGGGGATTTGGAGGTGGTGGCCGTGCAGATGACGTCGGCCTCCCGCACGGCTTCAGTGGAAGAAGAGGCTACGGTAATATCAGCAGGGATGCGTCCACCCCGCTCCCTCATCTCCTCGGCGTACTCCTCGACCGCTTCCCGGTTGACGTCGTAGACCCACGCTTTTTCGATGTCTCGCACCTGACAGACCGCCTCCAACTGAGTGCGGCCCTGAACTCCGGCTCCGAAGATGGCTGCCAGCCGGGCGTCCTTGCGCGCCAAGAAATCAGTGGCTGCTCCCGAGGCTGCTCCGGTGCGTAGGGCCGTCAGGTAGGTGCCATCCATGACGGCCGCCGGGCACCCCGTCTCGGCATCCACCACCGCCACCAGGGCATGAATGGTGGGCAGGCCCATCTCCAGGTTGCGAGGAAAGACGGAGACGATCTTGATGCCCAGATCGTCGCTCTCCTGGAGGTAGGCGGGCATGAAGAGGGTGATGCCCTCGTGTCTGGCCACTTCCAGTTGGGTGCGGATGGGCACCACAGCCTTGCCGGCCGATAGTTGGGCGAAAGCCTGTTTCACGATCTCGATGGCCTGAGCCATCGAGACAGCCCGCCGGACATCATGCTGAGAAAGCACACGCAATTTCATTTCGTTCCTCCCTTAAAATAAGAAGGGGAACCTGGCTTCCAGTTCCCCTCGATCAACCCATTGACCCGGCTTGCTATTGCTCTCCAAGGTACGCTTTCCGCACTCGCTCATCGCCCATCAGTTCCTCGGCCGTGCCTTCCAGGACGATGTTGCCTGTCTCCAGAACATAGCCCTTATCGGCCAGTTTCAGGGCCGCTCGGGCGTTCTGCTCCACCAGCAGGATGGTCACACCCTGCTCGTTGATCTCGCGGATGGTCTGAAAGATAGCCTTGACCAGCATGGGGGCCAGGCCCAGCGACGGTTCGTCCAGCATCAGGATTTTGGGTCGCGCCATCAGCGCCCGCCCGATGGCCAGCATCTGCTGTTCACCACCGGACAGAGTGCCAGCAATTTGGTTCCTCCGCTCTTCCAGGCGGGGGAACAGCTTGAAGACCCGCCGGCGGTTTTCCTCAATGACCTCTTTGTCACCGCCCAGGCTGTAGGCCCCCATGTTCAGGTTCTCGTTTGTGGTCAAGGTGGCAAATACAGCACGCCCTTCGGGGGCCTGAGAGATGCCACGGTACACGATCTCGTGGGCTGGCACGGCGTTTAGCTCCTGGCCCTGGAAGACCACCCGCCCCTCTCGCGGCCTGAGCAGCCCCGAAATGGTCCTGAGAGTCGTGCTCTTACCGGCCCCGTTGGCCCCGATGAGGGTCACGATTTCCCCCTCGTCAACCGTCAGGGAAATGCCCTTCAAGGCCTGGACGTGTCCGTAGTAAGTATTAAGGTTCTCTATTTCCAAAAGAGCCATCTCTTACTCCTCTTCTTCTCCAAGGTACGCCTCAATGACGCGAGGGTTGGCTTGCACCTCAGTTGGAGTGCCTTCGGCGATCTTGGCCCCATTGTCCAGCACCACGATGCGATCCGAGATACCCATCACCACCTTCATGTCGTGCTCGATGAGGAAGACCGTGATGCCTGTATCGCGAATCTGGCTGATGAGGGCCATCAACTCGGTGGTCTCTTGCTCGTTGAGGCCGGCTGCTGGCTCGTCCAGGATCAGGAGCGTCGGGTCTGTAGCCAGAGCCCGGGCGATCTCCAGGCGGCGTTGGAACCCGTAGGGCAGATTCTTGGCCAGCTCGTCCTTCGTCTCCGTCAAGCCCAGAAAGTCCAGGTGGCCTTCTGCACCCTGGACGATCTCTTGCTCTTCCTTTTGCTGATCGTTAGTACGGAATATAGCTCCCCACACGCCAGCCCTGGTGCGACAGTGCCGTCCGGCCATCACGTTCTCCAGAACCGTCAGATTGCGGAACAGCCGGATGGTCTGGAAAGTGCGGGCGATCCCTTTTTCAGCAATCTGATGGGGACGAGGCCGCAGCACAGGAAGCTTTATCAGACGACGCACTAATTGGGCGATCCCCCATCCTGCTACGAGAAACAGCAGGACAACCAGGGCCAGGAAGGACACCGAGGTCAGAAAGCCCGCCGTTGTTGCTCGCCGTATGGCAAGGGCCAGTATCAGGCCCATCAAGGCAGAGAGGCAAATCACCACGGTGTCAAAGACAGGGGAAGCCAGGAACGCTTCCCAGGAGCTCTCGGAGGGCCTGACGATCTTCTGGCCGTTGAAGGATATCTCCCCGTGAGTGGGAGGATAAACGCCGGTGATCAGATTGAAGACAGTGGTCTTGCCAGCGCCGTTGGGCCCGATCATGCCCAGGATTTCGCCTTGATGGACCTGGAAATCGAGATTGTCAACGGCAACCAGACCGCCGAAATTTTTGGTCAAGGTCTTTGACTCTAGAAGTACCATTGGCTTACCTCAATGTGTGTCAACTAGTACAGCTCGGTGGAAATGGACCTACCATTCCCTTCGACAAGCTCAGGACAGGCAGCCGAAATCGAGATAGCATCCTGAGTAGGCCGAAACGTAGTGGAGGCCGTATCGAAGGATGCTGAACCGTAATTTTCGCCAAGCTGCTAATGGCAGGGGAACTTGAGCCGAGATGCACTCGTCACTATCCCGCCTGAGCCCCGGCCGCTTCCTCGCGGGCCGTTTCCAATTCGTAGCGGAAACGGCGGCTGGGCCAAAAGCCCTCGGGCCGGAAAACCATCATGACGATCATGGCAAACCCAAAGGCCAGCATCCGCCACTGCTGGATATTGGCCAGCCAGGTCCGTAACAGTTCCGGCAGGACGATCATGCCTACAGCCCCTACCAACACCCCGGGGATCGAGCCGGTGCCTCCCAGGACGACGATGCAGAACATGACGCAAGATTCCCAGAAGGAAAAAGTTTCCGGGGCGATGACCGTCACCCAACCAGCGTAGAGATTGCCCGCCACACCGGCCCAGGCCGCTCCGATGGCGAAAGCCAGCAACTTGGCCCGCACGGTATCAATGCCCATGGCCTCGGCGGCCAGTTCGTCTTCTCGAACGCACATCCAGGCCCGTCCCAGGCGAGAGTTCTCCAGACGTTGCATAGCAAAGATGGTAAAGGCCACAAAAGCCAGGAAAAGGTAAAAGTAAGCGGTGTGTCCCCTGAGAACCAACGAATGGCCTTTGATGACCAGCCCCAGAGTCTGCAGGATAGGCAGGTCCTGGATCCTTTCTGCCAGGAAACCTATGGGGATTTCGGGTCGGGTGATGCCAAAAATGCCATTGGGCCCGCCGGTGAACACTGCCTCGCTGAGAGCATCGGTGAGGAATCCGAGGCCGGGGATTTTGCCCAGAAAGACCAGGCTCTTCACGTCGTTGCGCAGGGCAATACGCACAATCTCCCCGAATCCAATGGTGACGATGCACAAGTAGTCACCGTGGAGGTGAAGGATGGGACGGCTGATCAGGACGGCAAAAATCACCGCTACCAGGCCGCTGATGGGAAGCAAGAGCAAGATGGGGATGTGGAACTGGGTGCTCAGGATAGCGGTGGTGTAGGCTCCCACGGCATAAAAGGCCGCGTGGCCCAACTGAAATAACCCGGCGTAGCCCAGGATAATGTTAAGGCTCAACCCCAGCAGGGCGTAAATGAGAAAGAAGTTGGCCACCTGAATCCAGCGGTCGTTCCTTATGATCAGAGGATACAAGATTGCCAGAACAGCGATGACAAGATACCACCAACGTGCGTCCACGCGCTTTAGACCAGTGAAGAAGTCTTTCATGTTTGACATCCCCTTCCAGCCCGCCGGATTTGGCAATCCGGCGGGAGCAGTTAAAGTCGCCCTTATTAGCCTCTGCTCTTGCCGGTCACAGCTTTTCAGCTACTCTCTCGCCTAATAACCCCGTCGGCCTGAAAATCAAAATTAGGATGAGGATGAAGAAGGCGATAGCGTTCTTCCAGGCATCGGACACAAAGCCGGTGGCAAAGGCCTCAATGAGACCCAGCAGGAGCCCCCCCACCATCGCCCCCGGAATATTGCCAATGCCTCCCATGATAGCAGCGGTAAAAGCCTTGAGGCCATAGCTCCAGCCCAGAGTGAAGTAAATCCGCCCGTAATACAGGCCGACCATGACGCCCCCGGCAGCTCCCAAAGCGGGTCCAATGATAAAGACCATCGTAATGATGCGGTTGACGTTGATACCCATCAAGCGCGAGGTGTCGTGGTCGAGGGCCACGGCGCGTATGGCTGTGCCCACTCGACTGTAGTGGATAAAGATGTAAAGGGCAGCCATCAGCAGGAAGGCCGTCACCAGCACGGCTACCTGCACCAGGGTCAGCCGGGCTCCCCCTATGGTCCATCTCACTTCAGGGATCACTTCTTTGGGATAGGATTGGTATCTGGCCCCATAGATGAGCATGACGGCATTTTGCAGGAAAATCGAAGCTCCCAAAGCCGAGACCACCGGCGCCAGCCTCCCGGCCCGGCGCAAGGGGCGATAGGCCGTGCGCTCCAGAATGACGCCAGTGACAGCCACGATGGTCATCACGATCAAGAACATAGGCAGCAAGTACAAAAGCAGTTGGCTGGAGAGGCCGGCGCCGATGAGCATACCGAGAAAAGTAAAACCCAGGTAAGCCCCCGACATGAAGAGATCACCGTGGGCAAAGTTAATCAGTTTCAGGACACCGTAGACCATGGTGTAGCCCAGGGCGATCAGGGCATAGAAAGACCCAATGGTGAGACCATTCACGACCTGCTGCAAGAACATTGGTCCAGACAACTGATAGCCGGCCAGGACCAGAACCGCAGCCAGGAGCAGAGAGATAAGAGCGTAGAACCAGCTTTGCTGATACCAGGGCCGAAGTGTGGCCTCCATAGGCTAGACCTCCTCGTTAATGAAGCTAACTGCAAATGAGCAGGGAGTTCAAGGGACCTTCCCCGAACTCCCTGCTTGTCGGCAAAGACTATTCACATACGACACAAACCCGGCCTTTTCGCCTGTGACGCAGACCGTAGGCACCGTTTCCAGGCCATCGCCCATTTCTTCTACGCTGGAGACCGTCTTTGTCATACACGATAGCCTTTCAACCTGGCAGGTAATTGGCCAGGGTGTTGAAGCCAGTGTCACTGTGAAACCAATCTGCCCAAACTTTGCGTATTATAGCACAAAAGCATGGTCAAGTCAAAGAGACACGATTCTGTCTACTGGAATTGCGGCACAAGAACCGGACGACCGTCGTTCGCTTCACGATCGTTAGGCGATGGGCCACCCGCACCGAAACAGTAGTAAAAGCAAAGCCGCTCTGATCACAGGACGGCTACGGTCTCCTCTGCCTCCTCACTTCCCCCAAAAACTCCCCAGGAAGGACGATTTTCAGACCTGATCGTTGAGACACCTCATTCACACCCATCTTCACCATCACACCTCTCTGGTAACTACTCACCCTGTCATTGCGAGAAACGAAGTGACGAAGCAATCTCATTGTCGCTCATCTGAGATTGCTTCGCTACGCTCGCAATGACATCGTCCAGAGCTATCCCGAGAGTGAGCCGATCACTTTTCAGACATACCCTGAGCAGTTACCTTCTCTGTTCAACTCTCTCCAAGATCTGACCACTTTCTGTGTCTGATCTCCTCCAGCTCTTTGCTTGTCCAGCCCATCATTTGCCGGAGAAAGGTGCCGGAGAGAAACACCTTTAATTGTTCATGGAGTTTAGCTGTGGTTTCGTTGCGGGCGGTAAAGTCCTTGTCTTCGCTGACAAAATAATCTACACTGGCGTTGATCGCGGCCAGGGCGATGGGGATATCACTCTCGTCACGGACCAGGCCTTTATGCTGAGTTACCTCCTCAGGGCTTGGGTCAGGGACAAGCTCAAAGTCTGCCTGAGAGAGAAACTCCTCAAAGCGCTCAAGATGCTCTGGAAAGCGCTTACCTAAGTTTCGGTGGGCTTGTCTGATCACATAGGGGCAAAGCACCAGTTGGAACTCCCCACGCAAGCCAGCCAGCAAAACCTCACGGGGCCAGCGGGGCCAACCACTGCCAGCGATCAGAACGGTGGCATCAACCATCACCCGTGTTTTACTACCTGGTGTGGGCGGCATACTGTTCTTCGAAGACTTTCCGACGGGCCTCTTCAAGCTCTTTGAAAAGCTGGTCTTCAGTCAAGCCCTGTTTCTCAATCTCGCGGCCAAGGTCTCGACTGAAACGCTCAAAGGCCTCGAGGGCACGCTTATGGCTGAGCTTTTTGTACTCTTGATAGGACATCAGCACGGCTACAGGAAAGCCATCGCGCTCCACAATCAGATGCTCGTCTGAGCAATAGACCCGTTTAAGAAGCTTGCCAAAAGCACGATGGCCTTCTGAGGCTTTAATAACGGCTTGTCGAGCCATTTCTTCCCTCCTGAGCTTATCCCTGCCTGCATGTGGTATCGGTATGTATTGTTGCATATCGGTGTGAAGTATAGCATAGAGAAAAGGGGATGTCAAGTCAAGAGGCCATTTCCTGGTTCTGGAATTGCATATAAGAGCCAGGCAACCAGCATTCGCCCCACGACATTTGGCCGGTGGCCCCAAAAGCGACAACATAGAAGGACGGCTACGGTCTTCTCTGCCACAACGATGAGGCATTTCTGTTAACCTTGCCCGGCCCACCGGCTTCCAGCCAGTCAGCGACTTTTTGGGTGCAGGCCCTACCCCAACTCCTCCAGCGACCGCCGTATCTCCTTCAACTCCCTGTCCGTGATGCCCCACAACTCCGTCGCCGCCTCGTCCACCTGCGCCTCCACCGCCGCCAGGCCGGCCTCGTCCCCTGCCGCCGCCAACTGGAGCGCCTGCTGCGACAGCGCCGCCAGCCGCTGGTGCAATCCGTCCGCCGTGTTGAAGCAGGGACCATATTGACAATGGTGCAAGGCTATGCTATACTATAATTGCTGACGGCTAAGACATATCGGTGTCAAAGCTATTCAAAGGGGGTAAAAATGAACGAGAAGAATCTGGAAGAAATGAAAAAGCTCTACGAGTTGCTTCGCGCTCTCCAGGCACCAGCAGAAAACCGCGAAGAAACCTCCCCTATTCAGAAGCGGCTGGCAGAACTAGAAGCTCAAAATGCGTACTTCTCACGTTACGAATACACAGGGATATCGACGCCGTATGGACGCTAAACAACGTCGAAGTAAATCCGAAAAACTGCCACTACCGGAAAGGCCTCCTGAAGCTCCTGTTGCTCAACCTCAGGAGCCCTTTTTCATCGAGATAGACCGTTTGCGACAACAAGAGCGTCGTAACGTAGAAGCTCAGCTTGAGGTAATCCGCAAGGAACGCATCCGCGAACTACAACGGCTCAGAGGCAACTCCAAACTGATCGTCTACTACTCTTTCGAGCTTTTGGATTTTACCGACGCTCAGTACTTCTACGAGATGCTCGTATCACTGGGTGACATAGATAATCTCGATTTGTTTCTGCTCAGCCCCGGTGGATTCTCCGACCCCGCTTTCAAAATCGCTCGTCTGTGCCAAGAAGTTACCAAGGGTGGTAAATTCAGCGTACTGATCCCCTATTACGCCAAGAGTGCGGCGACTATGTTGGCGTTAGGGGCAGATGAACTGGTATTGGGACCACCCTCCGAGTTAGGCCCTATTGACCCACAAATCAAATTGCCCTCCCAGGATCGGCAGGTGCCTCTCCATGCCCTTCGGGACGCTCTTGGATACGTGGAAGGTAGGGTTGTTGAAAACCCGGAACTTGCCGCGCTCTATTGGCCACTCATTCAGACATTGGATCTGATGTCTTTGGGCGATTACGACCGCGAGATCCAGAGCGCCGAGCAATATGCTCAGAACCTGCTTTGCCAAAGGATGTTTAAGGACAATCCTGAGCAGGCGGAGAAAGTTGCCAAGAAGCTCACGAGAGAATACAAGCGGCACAACTATGTGGTTGATCGCCGAGAAGCCCATGAAGAACTAAAGCTGAATGTGATTGATGCGCCGCCAGACGTATGGAAAGCTATGTGGCAACTTCATAACCTCTATGACAGATTGTTACGAGACACGTTGGCCGTGGCCGCGGCCAAGATATTTGAAACATTGACTGTCTTACTTCGGCCAAGCATTTCGGGGTAGAGTATTATGCCAGATGCACAGACCAACCAGCCAGAAGATGATGTCTTAATGCCGGAAGAATCGCTGGAACCAACGCTGCAATTCTGCGTGCTGTGTGACGTTGTAGCCAAGGGGCCCGCGGGCAAACCCGCTTTCGTGGGAGTGTTCGACCAATTCCGCCGGCTGGGGCCAATTCCCCAGTTCTTCATCGTGTTGAGATGGATTAACGGGTTGGGATCGCATTTCAGCTCAATTCGTTTGCTGGACCCTGACTTGAATCCCATCTTCGAGCCTCCAGAAAAGCACCCAATGGCTCTGAAACGGCGTACTGATGTGGCCACCGCTCAATTTGGCATCGTAAACTTTCAGTTTCCTCAATCGGGAGTGTATTGGGTGGAAGTTGTGCTTAACGAGCAACCCCACGCTTCAATCCCCTTGCCGGTATTTGATGGGTGATACTTGTTTCTCACCCCAACTCCTCCAGCGACCGCCGTATCTCCTTCAACTCCCTGTCCGTGATGCCCCACAACTCTGCCGCCGCCTCGTCCACCTGGGCTTCCACTGCCACCAGGCCAGCCTCGTCCCCTGCCTCCGCCAACTGGTGCGCCTGCTACGACAGCGCCGCCAGCCTCCGTAAGCTATGGGACGAGCAATCAAGAGTCAACTGACCATTTTTTTGACAACCTTCGGGCTTTGTAGTCCAGTTCATATAAGAAGTTCAGTAAATCCTCCATAACCTCAATGGCTAATTGCAGTTCCCCTCGTTCTGGGGCTTGTAATTCGTGTGCTGCTTCGTTGCCCATAAAACGAAAGCCATGCAGGTTTTCGACAATGTTAGAGGGCAGATACTGTACCAGTTTGTCTATCTTTTGCTGAATACCTTTTACCGTTATCCCTTTGTCCGCACAGATTCCTTCCAATAAGGCCCTGAGGCCCACAGCGCACAGGATGTTCAATTCGGCGTTGAAGCTCTCGATCACCTCGCGGTAGATAGATGCCAGCTTTGCATCGAGTTGCCGGAAACGTTTCGGGGGCCAATCTCTCCTCGCTCGCTTCGGGTGCAAAGTTGACTCCCATATTCCCTTACCATCATAGTCAAACATCCCCTCATTGGTGTAGGCCTCCTCAAGAATCGCAGTATCACACCCTCGGCAAATCCAGAAGCGGTATTGGTATCTTTCCCAAAACACAACTTGTGGAAACGGCGTGTGCTCGTCGACCACTTCTTGGTAGTGTCTTGAATGGACAGCCTTTAACTCGTGGTGGGTTTCTACTTTGCAAGTATTGCAGTACATCTTCCGGCAAGCGCCTAACTTTGGCTCAGTCATCGCTCTTCCTTCCTCGCTCTCCTGCGCACATCCCCGGTCCATCCCTCGCTGTGCGGAGTAATTGCGAGGTTTCCCCTCATAGAACATGGGGAGTTAAGGGGGAGCTACCCTAACTCTGACAGCGACCGCCATATTTCCTGCAACTCTGCCGCCTTGTCGATGTCAATGGTGACGGTGAACGCTCTTGGAGTCATTTCACCCAGGTCGATATAGCTGGATCGGTTGAGGCAAGGCTGAAATAAGTGCCGAGATCTAGATGTTGCAGAAGCATTTGTCCAGCCCGAGCCACAATTGGGGGTGTCAGCCTTCTGGGTTCGAAGCAGCCCAGCGAATCTAGTCGCTTCACATATTTTTCACCCTGCCTTCCGACGGAAAGATGGTACTTTGCAAACATTTCGTAAATCTGCTCGCGCTCCGGCTCTCCCCACTCAAGCCGGGCAAGCACATACTGCAAAAGCCAAAGTTGCCAGGCAGGAAACTGTTTCCGGCTAGGGCTTCTACGCATAAGGTCCATTGACTGGAGATCCTTAAGGCGCCCCGTCGCTTTGACACGAATGTGGTCATCAACAGGAAAGCCCCATTCTCTCATTCGAAGCCAAACAACCGGATGGACGAGAACAGAATGCAGATTGGCCCCAATGGGACCCCATATGTTGTCTTGCTCTTGTTTCCCACAGATCATAGGGTATTCCTCTTGGTCGAGGGCCAGATGTACAATTTCATGGGCAAGAGTGACCTCACGAGCCAAAAGAGGCAAAGTCTCCTCAATCTGGATCAGCCAACCAAATCTAGGATGGGGCCCCCGATTGCCAAATTCACCACCTAGCTTGCGTTTTTGCACCGCAAAACCTGGTGTTTTGTCGGGCACATAGGTTTTCCAGAACTTGCGGAACGTCTCAGAAAAAGTAGTGTCTAGTAATCCCTCAAGAGTTTCCAAGCTTGTGTCCATGTTCTTTACCTTGTCCTTATAACTTCTACCCCAACTCCTCCAACGACTGCCGTATCTCCTTCAACTCCCTGTCCGTGATGTCCCACAACTCCGCTGCCTGGTTCACCTGGGCCTCGACCGCTGCCAGGGATGACAGCGCTTCAGACCTCCGCTGTGACCAACACCTCTTCCCCCAGCATATCAATGATCTTGACGGCAACAGTGGAGGGGCCGTCCGGCGCGGCCAGTTCGTAGTGACCGCTCACCAGGTCGTTTTTCCTCTCCGGCACATCCGACAAGGCGATGTTAAAGACCTCTCCGTCGTAGGCGGTGTCAATCAACACTACGTCCACCATCGCCCGCCAGTCGGGGATCTGCGCCTTGAACAGCGGCGTGTCCATCTCCAGCCGCTCGACGATGGTGGGCGAGATGAAATCCTCGATCTCTACGACGATGTTGCCGTCCTGGCGTTCAATATGCACCTGCGCCTGGGCCGGTTGGTGGACGAAGAATTTGCCGTACTTCTGGTCGGTGCGCAGTTCGATGACTTCGATCTTGTTGATGGGGCGGCGCTTGTTATACTCCTCCAGCCACGGGTCTACCGCCGTCTCCTGGCCCAGGCAGACCACGACAATGTCCCGCTCCTCGTCGGGGCGGGCCTTGAGTTCGTCCTGCAGCAGTTGCAGGTCGAGGAGGGTGAGGGGATGGTTGAAGGGGACGATCTTGACCAGCCGCCTGCCCAGCGTGCCGTCAAAGAAGGTGTCCGTCTTGATGCGCTCGATGCCGACGAGTTCCACGGCCAAGTTGACCGCTTCATTGTGCTGGATTTGCAGGTCGTAGTCGTTGACACGGCACACGCTGAAGGAGAGCGCCGCCGGGGATGGGGAGACTTCCGAAGTCTCCGAGACTTCGGAAGTCTTGATCTGCTCGCGGATGATGGCTTGCAGACGCTTGGAGGTGGTTTGGATAGCGCCCTTGTTGACGTCGGCGGCGATCCAGCGGCGGCCCAGTTTTTGGGCTATGGCGGCCGTGGTGCCGCTACCCACAAAGCAGTCTAGGACGAGGTCGCCGGGATCGGAAGAGGTTTTGATGATGCGCTCAACGAGAGCTTCGGGTTTTTGGGTAGGATAATCTACTCGTTCTACAGCCTGTGAATTGACAGGAAAAATGTCGTCCCAGAGTGTGGTTAATGGCCTACCTTCGAGTTCATCCAAATACCGTTTGTAACGTGCAACACTTCTGGATGTGTATTCTAAGCGTCCCTGCGCCTCATATTCTTGCATCCTCTGCTTGGTGACGCGCCAAACCTTCCTGACACCTTTCCAAACATAATCAAGATTGGGCCTGTCAGGATTGGGGCTAATTAAGCTATCGAGAGTATAGCGTCTGCCATCGGGGTCAGTGTTTGTAAACCTTGCAATATAGTCTTCGGAGTATTCCAGCAGAGGTGGATGCCACTTAGGGTCAGGTCCTTTGCTGTAAACAAGAATAATATCATGAGCTACACTTAGGCCCTTTTTGACATTGCCTCTTGGTGTTGAGCGTTTCCAGATTACTTCAGTAACAAAATTGGACTCTGAGAAAATCTCGTCGCACAGGCACTTGAGATAATGGCCTTTGTGGTAATCACAGTGTAACCATATACCCCCACTCTCAACCAGAAGTTCCTTGAGCAAAAGCAACCGCTCATACATAAACTGGAGGTACATATCATTGGCCCAGATGTCGGTGTACTGGATTTGCTCACCCAGGCTATGCGCCTCGCCCTCTAGCCTGGCTGTACCAGACACCCCACGCAGCTGCACCCGCCGCACATAGTCCGCGCCGCTGTCGAAGGGCGGGTCAATGTAGATCAGGTTCACTTTGCCCCGGTAACCGTGGGCCAGCAGCCAGGCCAAAACGTCCTTGTTGTCTCCGTGGAAAAGGAGGTTGCCGGAGACTTCCGAAGTCTCCGAGACTTCGGAAGTCTGAAGCTCACCCGCCGGGTCGAACCGCTCCACCAATTGTGCCGGGAAGGCGGCCACGTAATCCAGCGGGCGCTTGCCCACCCAATGTAACATTGGACGGCCTTTGGCCTCGGCGATTTGAACGGTTTGCTTTTGTGTCATCGTGTATGCCCTCCTTAGACTTCCGAAGTCTTTGAACTGCTTTTGACGGTCTATCTATCCAACCAAAAGAACCATTTTGCGCCAATCAACCCTATCGGGGTAGACTTCGGAAGTCTGGCGTCTTTGGCGTGTCAATCAAACAACAAATCTGCGATGATCTCTCGCTCGCTGGGGATGTAGGATTCCACAAACTCCCGGTATGCCTCTGGCGACGGAAACTGCGACAGGACAACCTCGGGCGCGGGCAATGTCCCATTGCGTATGCCGATGTACTCCGAGTAGCTTGAAAACTTCCACTCTTCCGGTCGTTCTACCAGGCTGGCGATCACGGGATTCAGATGGATGTAGCGGGACAGATGCACCAGGTAGTCGTTCCCATCCACGTGTTTGGCCCGAAAAGCCCCCTGGAACAGCGCACCGACGCGATCATATCGCTTGTTCATTGCCTTGGTGTATGAAATGGAAAACAGTTGCATGCGATGAGATAGATCAGCTTCTTTCAGCATTGCCAACAGATGGTAATGAGTTGGCATCAGACAGTATGCCACGATGTCCAGAATGGGGACGAGATGTTTCCGCAGCCGTCGCAAGAAGAACAGGTAGTTCTCGCGCTCGAAAAAGATGCGCTCCCGGTTGTTACCCCGGTTGTAGAGATGATAGTACTCGCCTTCGCATAACTCGATGTTACGTTGTGGCATGGTTGCTGCCCTCAGACTTCGGAAGTCTCAAAAGGACTCTGCCTAACAGCTTTTGAGACAATTTCAAGCCGATTTTGCCTTCAAAGTCTTCGCCTCAGACTTCCGAAGTCTTGTCCTCAATAAACTGCTTGGCCGGTGCCAGTTGGTTGAAGGCCACGCTGTCGGACGGGCTAAAGATCATCTCGTAGCGGAGCCGGTCGGGATTCAGCCCTACCCACTGCTGCACGGCAATGGCCTTGCGGCCCTTCTCGCCGTCCACGGTGTCGTCCCGCAGTCTCTCCATCTTGATCTCCACGATGTAGCAGCGCCCATCCTTGCGCCGAATGCAAAAGTCGGGGCTGTAGTTATGCCACTTGCCGTCCACGCCCTTGTACTCCACGTAAAAGTCGGTCCTGCGCGGGTCGTGGAGACCGCCGGTGAAGTAGATGTCCTCCACCTGATCCGGTGTCAGGTTCACTGCATCCAACATCTGGATAAAGAAATCCTTCTCTGGGTTGGAATCAAAGTTGTAGGGATCGTAGTGAAAGCCGAAATCGCCCTTGTTCCGGGTGGCCCAGTCTTTCCAGCTCAGCAGCAGGTGCTCTTTCCCCTTCTGGTAGGTGATCTCGGCAGTGTAGACCACGTCCCCGTCCTCTTCCTTGCGCTCAAACCCCTCAGGTTTAACCAGCGCCAGGGCCACCTCGACTTCCTCTTCCTCGACGCGGTAGCGGCGTGTCTGCTCCTCGATCTGGGCGGCCAACGCGGACAGGTGAGTTTCGGGCACCGTCTCCCCTACGCCGTAAAGCTGCTTGAGTTCGGCGTATACCGTCCACACGTCCAGCCGATAGACGGCAGCCAGTTCCGTCGCTGCGCTGTAGAGGTCGGGGCCAGCCACCTCGTAGGTTACCCGCTCCTCGTCTATCTGCGTCAACACCGACTTTTTCTCCGCCTGTTCCTGCGGGGTATAGACCTTTTTCACCATCACCGTTTCCGCTTCGACGTCGGGCTTTTCGAGGCGTAGACCTCCGAGGTCTCGGAAGACCTCGGAGGTCTGGTCTACAGGAACAACCTGCTTGATGATTCTTTTGACTACCAACGGTGGTACGTCCAACTTGCGCACTATCAGCCGGGCGGTGCGCGTGTTCTGGCTGGCCCGGTTCAGATCGGCAATGGTCTCCCCGTAGGTCTCTTGCAACTGCTGGTCCAAAGCTCCCCGATTGTCCATCGAGAGGTAGATGCGCGCCTTGTGCGGGTTGCCGGGTACCTGTCTGAGACAACGGGTGCTGGCCTGGAGCACAAAGTTCTGGCTCCGCTTGAGTTTGCGGGCCAGGGCGCAGGCGAAAAGGCTGGGACAATCCCATCCCTCGGTGCCCTTGTTGACCAGCAAAATCACCCGGTGGGGCGACTTGGGGTCGTTGAGCCGGTTGAAGGCGTCAATCTCGGCCTGGGTAGATTTGGACGTATTGCGCAGGACGGCGTCGGTGGAATAGCCCAACTCCATCAACGTCTGTTCCACCACCGGGCGCAGTTCGCGCAGGTCTTTGGTCTGAGGGAAGTACATGGCCAGGCGGGCCGGAGCGCCGTTGGGCAACGCCACGTCCCCATAGGTCTGGAAAAAGTCGCGCACCACCTCGGCCACGAACCGGTCGGCGTGCTGCTGGTCAAAGTCGTAGGCGTAGATGTTGCCGTCCACGGCCTTGAGAATGTCGTCGCGGATGCCTTCGGAGAGACCGTACCAGATCACCACGTCGCGCAGGGGCTGGCGTTCGTAGTAGGGCGTGCCGGTGGTGTTGACGACGCAGATGACGTCGGTCTGTTCGTGCAGGTAGTTCACTGTCTGCCGTACCCGCTTGAGTCGCGTGCCTATCTCGCGGCCGTAGGTGTGATGGGCCTCGTCGGAAAAGACGCCCAGGTTGGGCAACGAGGCGATGGCCAGCAGGCGCAGGTTCGCTACCTCTTCGGCCTGCTCCATCATGTGCTCAAAGTACATCTGCGTCCAGGTGTGGTGGCGGTAGGTGCGCTTCTGGATGCGGATTTTCTCAGTGTTGGTGACGATCAGGTTGTAGCGACTGCCACGGATGACAGGCAGGTCTTTTTCGCCCTGGCGGGTAAAGATGAGCTTGTAGGTAGCCTCGAAGGGCCGGTAGAGGCGCGGCGGGAGGATCTTTTCGTAGGGCACTTTGGCCAGTTCGCGCAGGCTTTCCAGGATGGTCAGGCCGGGGGCAAAAACCAGGGCGTTCTGGATGAAAGGGCCATCGGGATACTCCAGGGCCATGGCGAACTCGGTAGCGACGATGGCCCCGATGAGGATGGTCTTGCCCGCGCCCATGGCCAGGGCCAGGATATAGCTGGGGTAATCGAGGGTCAGCGTCTCGTGGACGCTTTCCAGCTTGTGGGTCTTGACGAATTCCCCGTCCGTGCGGATGCGCTGCCAGAGGGTATCCAGCCCCTCGTTCAGCACAAAGTCCTTGATCTCATCGCGGTCGAGCCCCAACGCCGCCAGCAGGTCCAACCGCCTGGAATAATACCTCTGGTAGAGATCGAAAATGTGGGGGGTGCCTTCCACCAGGCGTAGATACCAATACGTCTCCAGGGCGCGCAGTTGGGCAACCCGCAAGAAGCGCAGCC
>SOHZ01000019.1 GCA_004377365.1 Anaerolineales bacterium
ATCATGCTGAACAACCAGGATCGGATTGTGTTGATTGACTTTGGCATCGCCAAGGCCTTTCAGATCGGGCAGAAGGGAACGATGATTGGCACTGAGGGTTACTCACCTCCTGAACAATACAAAGGCATTGCCGATCCCCGGGGCGACATTTACGCCCTGGGCGCCACGATGCACCATCTTTTAACCAAGCGAGACCCACGCCTTGAGCCTCCCTTTACCTTTCATGAGGCTCCACCTCGGAGCCTCAATCCTGAGGTCTCTGAGCGACTGGAAACTGTCGTGATGAAGGCTCTGCAATACGAAATCGAGGATAGATATTCTTCTGCTGAGGAGATGCAGTTGGCTCTGCAGACCCTCTTAATTGCACGGGGGGACTCCTCATTCACCCCAGGCACAGCCGCCTTCGTCTCGGGCCAGGGGGTCTTGCCTGTCTGGGAGTTCGCCTGTGAGGACGAGGTACGCTCTTCACCGACTGTGGCAGGGGGCATCGTTTACGTTGGCGCCTACGACAACAATCTCTATGCCTTAGATGCCAAGACAGGCCAATTTGTCTGGAAGTATGCTACTGAGGGCGGCATAGCTTCATCGCCCTTTGTCTGGCAGGACACGGTCCTTGTCGGCTCAGAAGATCGGGTCCTCTACGCCATCAAGGCCGGAACAGGAGGTCTTGTCTGGACCTGCCCTACTGGAGAGCGCATCCGTTCCTCGCCGCGAGTTGAATACAATCAAGTCTTTTTCGGTTCTGATGATGGGTATCTGTACGCCGTGAGCGCCCAGTCGGGACGCGCGACCTGGAAATTTCAAGCCCTCAGGCCTATTCGCTCCTCACCAGTCATTGTCGGTGATGTGGTCTGTTTTGGTTCGGATGACAGCCACGTCTATGCTCTGGATATCCAAAATGGCAACTTGAAGTGGAAGTTTCGCGCGAACAGGGGGATCACTTCGTCTCCTGTCGTTGACGAGGGGTTGGTTTTCGTCGGCTCAACAGACTGGAACGTCTACGCCCTGGACGCGCGAACTGGGTGGGCCATTTGGCGCTGTCGGACCAACAACGCCGTTATATCATCCCCCACTATCAGTGAGGGTTGTCTCTACATTGGTTCCGTTGACGGCAGCCTCTATGTCATCGAGGTAAAGTCTGGCCGAGTGATTTGGAAGTTTGCTGCGGAGGGACAAATCACCTCTTCGCCAGCAGTGGCTGAGGGTGCCGTCTACTTCGGCTCAGTTGATGAACACGTCTATAGCGTAGATGTCAAGACAGGCAAGTTGCGCTGGAGCTTCAAGACGGGAGGGCCAGTACCCTCTTCACCCTTCGTGGCTGACGGTATCGTCTACATAGGCTCGACGGACAACAAGGTCTATGCGCTGCCAATATAAGGGAAGAAATGGGATTTCGATTCACGGACTTTTTGCGGAGGTCCGTTGGCAGAGGCAAAAAAGTGAAAGCGGAGAAAAAAGCCCCAGTTGTAAAGTCCGCAGAGACAACAAACATATCCCAGGAGGGCCCTTCCTTCTTGGTAGGCAAGGGCAGCCATATAGGCAAAAAGCGTGAGCACAACGAAGACGCTTTCTTCACCCTGGAATGCACTCTCAAGCAAAATGGCGAGATTATGCCCTTTGGCCTCTTTATCATTGCCGATGGCATGGGAGGACACCAGGCTGGAGACCTAGCCAGCGCATTGGCCACCCGAGTGGTTGCCCACAGTCTTATGCGTCAGGTCTATCTTCCCTTCTTGCGAGATGAGGAGAAGGATTCATCTCGCCGTCCCATCAATGAGGCGCTCATCGAAGCCTTGAGCGACGCCAGTCTGGCTGTTTACGAAACTGTCCAAGACGCCGGCACCACCCTCACAGCGGCCCTCATTGTAGGGACCCACGCTTATATTGGCCATGTCGGAGATAGCCGGGCCTACCTGGTGACGGAGAAGGACTTGCAGCAGATCACTCAGGATCACTCCCTTGTGGCCAGGCTGATTGAGCTGGGGCAGGCTACGCCGGAGGAAGCCATGACCCATCCGCAACGCAACATCCTCTACCGAGCTCTTGGGCAGGGAAGTAGTATGGAGGTTGACACTTATTTCCAGTTGCTTCCCGCCGGCAGCCAGCTTTTGCTTTGCAGCGATGGGTTGTGGGGATCGGTCCCGGAACGCGAGATGGCGGCTATCATTGCCGCTGCGCCCTCTCCCCAGATAGCCTGTAGAAGGCTGATCGAAGCTGCTATTACCCATGGCGGAGATGATAACATCACCGCTATCTTGATCGCCCTAACAGAATAATAAACCCATAGCTCAGAAGTAGGCATAAGACGTACGATAAGCCCTCGCCCTAGCCCGTCTCTTGAATGATTTCAGAGCCCCATTTCCCAGTATTTGAGGTGAAGATGCAAGTTGAGAAAGACTACTACGCCATTCTGGGCCTCAGCGAGGCCGCAACCGCCCAGGAGATAAAGAAAGCCTATCGCCGCCTGGCTCGACGCTATCACCCTGACGCAGACACGGATGAAGAGGATGTCGCCCACTTTCGTGAGATCCAGGAGGCCTACGATGTGCTGGGCGACCCCGATCAGCGTGAGGCTTACGACCGCTGGCGGGAGATAGAGGGATTGGATCAAAAGCCAGCTCTGATCTTGAGAGCTACACCCAGCTATCAGACCCTCGCATATCTGGGCGAAGAGCAGGCCTTCTACGTCCTTTTGGAGATCATGCCCACTTCAGAGATCAAGGGCAAGAGGCCACCTTTGAATCTATGCCTGGTACTGGATCGTAGTACTTCAATGCAGGGCGAAAGGCTGCAAAAAGCGAAAGACGCTGCCTCGTACATCATAGACCGCTTGAGCGAGGACGACATCTTCTCGCTGGTGGTCTTCAGCGACAAGGCTGAGACTGTCTTATCCGGTCGCCAGAGACCGAACAAGGCTCTGGCCAAATCGGTGGTGAGCACTATTGGGAGTTGGGGCGGCACAGAGATCCTGCAAGGGTTGTTAGCTGGCCTGAGTGAAGGAGAGAAATGTCGCCTGCCCAATTCTATCAATCATCTCATCCTGTTGACCGACGGCCAGACTTACGGAGATGAAGAAGGATGTCTTGAGCAGGCAGAGATTGCCCGCCAACGGCAGATCAGCATCACTACCCTGGGGCTTGGAGCTGATTGGAATGACGAACTCTTAGATCAAATAGCGGCCCGAAGTGGGGGCACCTCGGCCTACATTGACTCTCCCACCAAGATCATGGAAGTGTTTCGTGACAAAATCCACAGCCTGAGATCGGTTCTTGCTCGCGAGTTGGTTCTCACCCTCCGACTGGGTAAGGAGGCGAAATTACGAGAAGTTTTCAGAGTTTCCCCCTACATCACAAGGATAGAAGAGCAAGGAGGTGTTTTCCCTTTAGGCATGCTGGAATCCCACAAGGGCGATGTGTTCCTGGTAGATATGCTGGTATCTCCCCAATCTGTCGGTCAACACCGTCTGGTACGAGTGGAGGCTGTGGGCGATATACCGGTTCTGGCCCGCCAAAAAGAGAGAGCCTGGCAGGAAATCATCGTAAATTTCACCGAAGAACCCATCCCCGACCAGCAAGTGCCATCTGCTATTGTGGGAGCATTGGGAAAACTGGCCATTTTCAGGATGCAGGAGAAAGCCCTGATCGAACTGGGACGAGGAGAAACGGACCTGGCTACCCAGAGACTGGAGACTATGGCTACCAGGTTGATCAACATTGGTGAGATAGAACTGGCTAGAGCGGCACTGCTGGAAGCCGGCAGGATAGCCAAAACCGGCCAGTTATCGCCTGAAGGGAGAAAGAAGATCAAGTATGGAACGCGCAGTTTGTCAATCTTGCCTAGGGAGGTGAGGCATGATTAAATGCCCAGTTTGCCAAGCGGAACATCCAGAGAATACTCTCTTCTGCGACGAGTGTGGTTCCTATCTTCAAGGAGGCGATCAGAAAGAAACGGACCCCCTGGCTGCAGCCGAGGTGACTTGGATGGAAAGAGAAGAAATGATCGAGGCTCCTGAAGGGATCACTTCTCCTCTGGGCCTCAAGCTGACGATACCAGACAGCGGACGCGATGTGGAAATGCCTCTTACAAAAGAGGTGAACATCGGACGCCTAGACCCGGCCAGCGCCAGCTTCCCTGATGTTGACTTGACCAGCGATGGCGGGCTGGAGAAAGGGGTCTCTCGTCGCCACGCCAAGATCACCAGGCGCGGAAGCGAGGTTTTCATCGAAGACTTGGGTAGCATCAATGGAACTTTTCTGAACCGTAAGAAGCTGACACCCTATCTTCCTCAGACGCTGAAGAATGGTGATGAGCTGCAATTGGGTAAGCTCATACTGCGGGTTAGCTTCACTAGGTAAGGGCATCAACGCCCTACATGATTTTCCTTGTGACATTATTACTCTTTTTCGCCCCCACACTGTTCTATCAGGTCCAGGGGCATTTCTGAAAGTTGGAGTCGAGCCTGCAGGCGGATTTTCGGATTGGAATCGGCTAAAGCCTTGACTCCGATGGGCTCGAATAGAACTTCCAAGAGTGCGAAATATAGGATTTACAGGAGGGATCATGGCTCAAACCGTAATCATCCACCTGGCAAATGAGGACCCAATCCTAGCCGAAGTGGAAGATCTAGAGAATCTCGACGGTCCAGTCCTCGAGTGTATGAACCCTCGCCGAAGGGATGGCAAGCAGTTGCATTACATAGACCCTGAAGCTACCAGCTTCCTGTTCCCCTGGCACCGCATCAGCTTCATCGAGTTGATGCCCAGCGAGATGGAGCGGGGTGAGGTAGTTGAGTTCTTCCGCGATTAAGTCAACGAGCACAAGTCCCTCAGATTTCTCATCGTGCGACTGTCAGTGATACTCAAGAGGACTGGCACAAGGGACAAACCCAAGTGCTTGTAAGCCCTTTTCGAGCGGCTTAAGCGTGGCTGTATAAGCTACCGACGACGGCTTCAATCCATTGCAACGCGATGCTACCGTCCACCTTGCACCATTTTAGCGGGGTGTCGAGAGTCGGAGAGGATAGAATCTGTTCTTTGTAAGGCAGCCGTTTTGGCTGCCTCTTGCTGTTGACATTTTCCCCCAGGATAGTAAGGACCATCGCCAGTCTGGGAACGCGGGGGCACAGCCAATGACAACTCAAGGAGCCAACCATGGCAGACGCCAAACGCATTGACCTCCACGTCCATTCTTTCCTCAGCGATGGAGTGCTGTTACCCAGCGAGCTCCTGCGGCGGGTGGTCGTCAAGGGCTATAGAGCCATCGCCATCACCGATCACGCCGACACTTCTAATATGGAAGAGTTGGTCACTGGTCTGGTGCGCTTCGCTCGCCAGCAGGAGAGCGACTTCCCCCTGACTTTCATCCCCGGTGTCGAGTTGACCCACGTGGCCCCCCGGCGCCTTGCCCCTTTGGCCCAACGGGCCAAGGAATTGGGAGCGGGCTTGGTGCTGGTCCATGGGGAGACCATCAGCGAACCCGTAAGGCCAGGTACCAACCGCGCCGCTGTAGAATGTCCCGCCGTAGACATTCTGGCCCATCCGGGCCTCATCACCCTGGAAGAAGCACGCTTAGCAGCCGAGAATGACGTTTACCTCGAAATCACTTCCCACAGGGGACATTGCCTGACCAACGGCCACGTGGCCAATATCGCCCGCCAGGCTGGGGCCAGGCTGGTGGTCAACACAGACACTCATACGCCCCAGGATATGATAGACCAGGAGATGGCCTGCCGCGTGGCTGCTGGGGCCGGGCTGAACGAGATCGAAGTCGAAGCAGCCACGGTGGTCAACCTTCAGGCCCTGGTGCAAAGGGCAGTGGAGAAGGGCTAACCCGCTTTTACCACTGTTGCGCCACTATTGCGGCACAGGCGGTACAGGCCCCTGTTTAAAGTTTACAGCGAAAGGAAGATCACCCTGATGACTTCAATACCACAAATGCTACCTGTCACCTGTCCTCATTGTCGGGCCAAATTCGCGGCTCCAATCCAGCGCGTTGTAGATGTCGGCCAGGATCCCAAGCTCAAGGTCGCTCTGTTGCAAGGCCGCCTCAACGTGGCCGCCTGTCCCCAGTGCGGGAACGCAGGCATGCTCAATGCCCCTTTCATCTACCATGACCTGGAAAAGGAACTGGCCCTCTGCTTTGTACCCACCGAACTGGGCTTGACGGCCACCGATCAGCAAAAGCTCATCGGCGACCTGACTAACGCTGTGTTGAACTCCCTGCCTCCCGAAAGGCGCAAGGGGTATCTCCTGCAACCCAGGATCTACTTGAGCTTGCAAGGACTAATAGACACTATCTTGCAGGCTGATGGGGTAACCAAAGAGATGATCGAAGCGCAGCGAGCCAGGGGCGCACTGGTTTACGAACTATTGGACGCCAGGAACGATGAGCATCTGAAGCAATTGGTCGAGGAGCACGACGCCGAACTGGACTATGAGTTCTTCCAAACCCTGACCGCAGCAATGGAGACGGCCAGAGCCGACGGCAAAGACGATCTGGCTCAGCGCCTTTCGGCCCTGCGCACCAGGCTTCTCGATCTGACCACCGTAGGTAAGCGGGAGGCGGCTCAGCGGAAGGCTATTGAGAGCCTGGGCGAAAAGGTGACCCAAGAGGACCTGCTCCAGAAAATGATAGAGTGCGAAGATGAGGACCAATTGCAAGCCTATGTCGCCCTGGGGCGCCCGCTTATGGACTATACGTTTTTCCTCGCTCTGACGGAAAAGATCAACGCTGCCCAAGCAGAAGGAGATAGCGAGGAAGCTCAGCGCCTGACGGACTTGCGGGCCAGGATTTTGGAGTTCCAGGCGAAATACGATGCGCAGGTAGCGGTCGCTTTGCAGTGGGCGGCGAACTTGCTGAAGGAAATTCTGCAAAGCCAGGACCGAGAGGCAGTAGTGCGGGCGCACCTGGGAGAGATTGACGACACTTTCTTCGCCGTCCTCTCAGCCAATATTGCCCAGGCCGAGGAAAAAGGCGAAAAGAAGATAGCCGATGACTTGAGACAGGTGGGGGACTTGGTTATGGAACTACTCCAGGAGAGTGCACCGCCGGAGATCAGGCTCATCAACCAGTTGATGCAGGCAGAATATCCAGAGGGGACGAAGAAGGTTCTGGAGGAGAACGTAGCTCAGGTCACCGCAGACCTGATCAAAGTTATGGATTTCATGGTTGAGAACTTGAAGGGAGGTGGGCACAGCGAGGCCGCCCAGCGCCTGAGTGATATCCGCGCTCAGGCGGAGACGATGGTAGGTAGGAAGTAACTATCCAGACCTCCGAGGTTTCAACAGAACCTCGGAGGTCTTCACCCCATTCTATTTTTGGATGTGGGAAGCAGTCTCTTCTTTGGTTCTTCCTTCTCCCTGCGTTCTCGATACTTTGCTACTAGCTCCTCGTAAAACCCCAGGATGCGTTTGGAAGTGTTCAGAATG
>SOHZ01000398.1 GCA_004377365.1 Anaerolineales bacterium
AGAACCGGCTAAAGCCTCGACTCCAAAGGACCCGGATAGGAATTTCATGGGTGCGCAATGTAGGTTCTATGATGGCTCTATTATAGCTCATAGGGGCGTTAAATGCAACCGCAACTTTCCCTGGGTATATCACAGACCTGTCAGTGAAATGTGGCATTGCTTGTCATTGCGAGCGACCGAAGGGAGCGAAGCAATCTCCCGGCTTTGCAAACAGGATTGTTTCGTCGCTACGCTCCTCGCAATGACAGTGCCACCGACACTTTTGTGCTATACCCTTTCCCTTGCTGACGAGTTTGGGCGTATCTTCAGAGCTTTTACGGTGTTGTATCAAATGGCAGGTCGTCCAGTAGGGGGATAGTTTCTGAATCTTCTTGTGCAATTTTGTCCAAAAATCCCCAAAAAAGGCTTGACATTGATCCTTTTTGGTAGTATAATTATAGGCGGCGGAGGTATCCCCTTCGTGAAGTGTATATAGGTGGTTAGCTGGCGTAAAAGCAGCATTGTTGCACCACTATTGCGGCACAGGCGCCACAGGCCGTTGCTTCCCCCATTCATTACTGACCTGCATTGATCCGACCAGCAAGGGCGATGGCAGGTGTTTGTTTTCTGGGGGAAGACGAGTGAGGAGAGGAAAGGGGGTGGTCGAGGGCGACGAGTAGCTTTTTTCCAGGTGGCTTGCAAGGTTCAGTTATCGTTCAACCCCCACTGCTGCTTGTCCTGAGTCCTTCGACTTTGCTCAGGATGAACTCCGTCGAAGGGCGGTGCAGGCGTTGGGGTTGAACACCCATTTTCAAAAAGGAGCGAGAGAAAATGTTTACGATTGTCGTCTTGATACTGGCCGCTGCGGCCGTGGTTGTTGGCTATGGATGGTACGCCAAGACCATTGATAAGAACATCATCCAGCCTGACCCCGGAAAGGCCACGCCGGCCAAGATGTACATGGATGGGGTGGACTTTACGCCTGCCAGCCGTAATGTCCTCTTTGGCTACCAGTTCAAGTCCATCGCCGCCCTGGGGCCCATCGTGGGACCCATCGTGGCCGTTAAGTGGGGCTGGCTGCCGGCCCTGTTGTGGATTCTGCTGGGCACCTTCTTCATCGGTTGGGTGCAGGACTATGCCAGCGCGGTGGTGGCCATGCGGGAAGAAGGCAAGACCTTCGGTGCCCTCAGCTATCAGCTTATCTCCCCACGGTCCAGAAGCGTGTTGCTGGTCTTCATCTACCTCTATCTGCTCCTGATCATGGGCGCTTTCGGCAAGATCGTGGGCTTTGACTTGATGACCAACCCGGCCGTGCCGTTGGGCGTCCTGCTGGTGATAGGGTTGGGTATCCTGGCTGGTCAGATGACCTACAAGTGGAAACAGGACATCATCCTCACCACTGTTATCGCCGTCGTAGGCTCTTTCGTCGGCATCTGGCTGGGCACCCTGGAACCGGTCAAGAACTTTTTCACGGCGATCAGCGGCAACCCCGAGGCTACATTGTTCCTGGGGCTCTCTTGGAGCAAGATCCTGTGGAGCCTCGTCGTGATGGTCATCTGCTACTTCGGCGCAGTGCTGCCCATCTGGCGCTGGGCGCAGCCCATCAACTATGTGGCCTTCTGGATTGTTTTCCTGGGCATGCTGGCTGGGGTGATCGGGATGATTGTTATGGCCCTCAAAGGCCAGGGCGGGGTGGGCAGTTTCCCGGCTTTCACCAGTTTCAGCGTCGGTGGAGCCTGGCTGTGGCCGGTCATGTTCGTGACCATCGCCTGCGGGGCCATCTCCGGCTGGCATAGCCTGGTCTCCAGCTCCGGCACGGCCCGCCAGTTGGAAAAGGAGACCGATGCCTTGCCGGTGGGCGGTGGCTCCATGTTCCTGGAGATGGTCCTGGCTGTCATGGCACTGCTGACCGCCACGGTCCCCTTCGGCAGCCTTGAGGCTTATGCTGAAAAGGTCAAAGGCGGTGCTGGTGGGGTCTTTGCCACGGGGCTTGCCACCTTTATGAGTCATATCGGCGTGCCAGAGAGCTTTGGCCTGCCCTACGGCTCGGTCTTCCTCACCTTGATGGCCCTGACCATCATGTACCTGGTGGTACGCTTCATGAGGGTGGCCAGCGCCGAGTTCCTGGGCGACGCTGTGCCGGTGCTGAAGAATGTGCACGTGGGTAGCATTGTGGCGCTGGTCCTTTCTATTATCCTGGTCTGGACCGGGACCTGGAGCTACGTGTGGGTGCTCTTCGGTGGGGCCAACCAGCTCATGGCTTCTCTGGCTCTGTTGATCATCACCTTGTGGCTGGCCAAGGAGGGCAAGGACAACCGGTGGACTCTCTGGCCTTTCATCTTCATGTTCGTCACCACCATCGCTGCCTTGATCCTCACTGCTATCAATGCTCTGAAAGCAGCGGCGGCGGGCACAAAGGTCGTCGGCAACATCTTCGCCGGGGGCATCGGGATCATCCTGATCATCGCCGCCTTGTTCCTGGCCTGGGATGGCTGGCAGGCCCTCCAGCGGGCCCGGGAAGAGAAACCCGCCGAAGCCTAACAAGCATCAGCCCAACGTGGGATGACGGGAGAGCCCAAAATGGCTCTCCCGTCGCTTTTGTAGGCGAGATCTCTCGTAAAGTCGAGCGGGAGGCTCTTTGACGGGTAGCAGGCCAATTGCCTGTGCCGCAATAGTGGTGTATTGGCCGTCTTGGGGCGGATGACGCCCAACACGGTTGGGCTGCTACCCATTTCCGAGAGAGCTCAGGCTGTAGGGGAGGTAGATGGTGAGCCCTATCTCGGTAGAGGTCATTGCGCCAGTGCTGACTGACCTGCGTCACTGCGCCCATTGCGAGGTCATCTTTGGCCAGACAGAAGTGGGCCAGCAGGTGCACAGCAAGGAACTGGACGAGTACCCCCAGGACCTGAAGGAGGACTTTGAGCGGCTGTCGGCCTGGCTCATCGAGCTGGCCCATCGCTACGGGAACACCGTCCGCATCAAGCTCATTGACCCCCAGTCCTTTGAAGGCTTCCTCAAGTCGGTACGCTACTGGGTGCGGCGCTATCCAGCCTTTGTCATTGCCGGCCGCAAGGAGTACGTGGGCTGGGATAAAGCCGCCCTGGATCGTGTCCTGCAAGCGCACATCAGCGGGGAGAGTCCCACCGCCTAGGCCAGGAGGCCCTCACCGAAGAGGGGTCTCCCCTTTTTGGTTTGTCTGCTTGACCAGATGGGGCAAATGGTGTATCATTAGCCTAGCCAGGCCCTATCAAACAAGGCGGCGACGATGACTGAGGTCGTGGATTGGATCTGGGAGGCCCCCACGCTGGAGGAGCGGCTGAAGCGCATCGAGGAGTTCCTGACTAACGCAGTACGTTCTGGCTCCCAGCTGGGAGAAGCCCCCCATTCAGGTTGAAGGGGTGCGCCCTGTCTGAGAGCCTCCTCGTTGACCGGGACTGAACCTGTTGTTGCGTCTTCTTGCAAATCTGGTATAATAAGCGCGGTTGAGAGGGGTGTGTTGGACGGTTGTGATGATAGCAAAGGAGATAGATCCATGAAGGCTCTGAGCAAAGAACAGATCATCGAGGCTTTGAACCATGACCTCATTGCCGAGTTGAGCGCGGTGGAGATGTACGGGGCCCACGCCAAAGCCATCGCTGAGGATGCTATAGTCCAGGGGGTACGTGCCATTCTCAGCGTCGAGGAGGACCATGTCCAGGAGTTGACGAAGCGCATCGAAGAGCTGGGGGGCGAGCCGGCTCAGCCTGGGGAGGCGGCCACAGTTGCTGGCCGGGCAGTGGGCGCGGCCAGCGCTCAGGCCAGCACAGTCGAAATGCTCAAGCTGGAACTGGGGGAGGAGCAGCAGGCCATCAAGGATTACAGCGGCCAGATTGCCGAAATCGTGGACGACGACGAGACTACCACCCTGCTGGAGGAGCATCTCCACGATGAAATAGAACACGCTCGCTGGCTGAAGGCTCAGATCCGTGCGCTGGAGAAGCGCGGGTGAACTGTATTTCGAGGGTAACCATTCAGACCTCTGAGGTTTTGGCCGAGGATTCAGGCTGGTTGAAGAGCAAGGGCACGAAGTGCAAGTCCCCAGGAAAGCACATATCATTGAAACCTCGGAGGTCTTTGCCGCCAACATTTTGAGCAATTACGATGAGAGGGTGCGCCGTGAGGGTAGCTGCAAGGGTGCCAAAGCTGAATCGCCTGCGTGAACTGGGGCGGGCTTTTTGTGAGGTCATCTATGGGATGACCATCTACGACATGGTGCGTGAACTCAACAAGGCCCGGGCTGGCTTGGAGCATCTGTTCATTTTGATGGTCTTCGGTGACCTGTTAGGCGTGCCCATATTGCCCCCTTACTATTCTCTGCGGCTTTTGCCCTACATCGTCCCCACCTTGAATACGTGGCGACGTAGTATGTTGAGAGAGAGAGACTTTACAGATTTGTTGGATCAATAAATCGGTTGAGCGGTCCGTGGAAGGACTGCATAATATCAGGAGGTAGTCAAATGTCAGAAGAGCAAGAAATGAGCGCACTGAAGAGATTTGGCCTGGGTGCGCGCGATTTCCTGTACGGCATGGCCGGCCACGACATGACCCGCTTTGCCCTCAAGACCCGGGGCAGCATGGAGCACCTCTTCATCCTCATTACTATGGGCGACCTGTTGGGCGTGCCCATCCTGCCGCCCTATTACTCCCTGCGGCTCCTGCCCTACGTGGTGCCTCAGATTTCCACCTGGAAGCGCCGCATGTTGAGGGAGCGCGACCTGACAGACGCATTGGCATAAAGAAGCAGGAGGCAAGAGGCAAGAGGCAGGAGGCAGGAGGCAGGAAATGGGGGTCTTCAATTACGAAGAGTGGCTGGCCAGGGTGCCGGAAAGCATCAAACAAGACCCGCTCTGGGACTTTCAGGTCTATCCCAAAGCACTCCTGCTCTCCGACTTGACGTGGGAAGATACCAGCCGGATGATGAAAGATCCACGCGGCAGGATGGTGGCCCGGCAGTTGGTTGACAGCGTGGGTTCCATCTGCGCCAACATTGAGGAAGGACATGGACGCGGCTTTGGTAAAGAAAACGCCTATTTTCAGCGTGTTGCCCTGGGCTCAGCCCGCGAATCCCGAGGCTGGTACTATCGTGGCCGCCGCTTCCTCGGCCCCAAAGTGCTTGAGCATCGCGTCCAACTGCTCAACGAAATCGTTGCCGCTCTGGTCCTTTCGTCCGAACGACAACGCCAATACCGCAAACGATAATTCTGTATCTTCACCCTGCATCTTGCATCCTGCATCCTGCGTTCTGACTCATACTATCTATCGTAAAGGAGAGAATATTGTCGCTAGCAAGAATTTTCGAAGAGTATCCCGACCGTCGCTATATCATGTTCGGCGGCAAAGGAGGATTGGGCAAGACCACTTTTTCGGCCGCCACAGCTTACTGGCTGGCCAAGCAGGGCTATAAGGTACTGGTTTTCTCTGTTGATCCCCAGGCCTCCCTGACCGACATCTTCCAGCAGGACATTTTCGGCAAGGGGGCGGTGGAGATCATGCCCAACCTTTACGCCCAGGAGATTGACGCCGACCAGCGGATCAGAGAGTACCAGGAGGAGATCCGTCAGAAGATCTTTGACATGTACGGCCTGGACGAGATCCCCGAGGAGATCGAGGACTATATCCAGGCAGCGGCGGCCGAGCCAGCGATGGAAGAAAGCGCCATCTTTGACAAAGTGGTGGACATTGTGGTCGGAGCCGAGTACGATTATTACATCTACGACCTGGTGCCTCTGGGCCACGCACTCTATTATTTGAGCATGGCCAGCGTCTACGACGAGTGGATAGACAAGATCACCAAGCTGCGCGAGGAGATGGAAGAATACCGGCAGGTGGCGGCCGTGGTCCAACGCGACAAGGAGTTCGAGGAGGACCTGATTCTTAAGGAGCTACAGGACATTAAGTATCGCATCAATACCTCGTCCAGCATTCTGACCGACCGGCAGAAAACCGCCTTTTTCTTCGTCATCATCCCCGAGGAAATGGCCATCCTCGACACCCAGAAGGCGGCGGGACTTTTCGCCAAATTCCAGGTACCTCTTTCGGGGTACTTGGTCAACCGGGTGATCCCTCCCGAGTTGGCGGCGCAGAACATTCCCGAATATCTGCGGCATCGCCTGGAGATGCAATACGGCTATCTCAAGAGGATAGACAAGCTGTTTGGCGACGAAGTGTTGGCTCGTATCCCCGAGTTCGAGCGAGATATAACCGGCCTGGAGATGATCGAGAAGATGGCTGAGGCCATGTTTGGAGGTGGGCAATGATCGAAAAGACAACGCATCAGTTCCTGACCGAGCATCCAGGCATGAAATACGTCTTCTTCGGAGGTAAGGGTGGGGTGGGCAAGACGGTGCTGGCCGGGGCCGCGGCCCTGTGGCTCGCCCGTCAGGGCAAGCACACTCTGCTGGCCTCGACCAACCCGGTGCACAGCCTGACCAGCATGCTGGATCAGGACGTCTTTGGCACCCCCACCCTGGTGGAAGGCGTAGACAGCTTTTATGCCTACGAGATTGACACCAAAGACACCATCGAAAAGTCCAAGGTTGAGATCCGTGACAAAATCAACTGGTTCCTCAGGTTCGCCGACATCAAGACCAAAGCCGACGAGTTCGTCGAGTCGGCTACCATGAACCCGGCCTTTGAGGAGTCGGCCATGTTCGAGAACATGATTGACCTCATGTTCGAGGATGAGTACGAGGCCTACGTCTTTGACACCGCACCTACGGCTAATGCCCGACGCCTCCTGGGCATGTCCAGCGTCTACTCCATGTGGGTCAACAAGATGCTCAAGAGCCGCGAGGAGGCCAAGAGCCTGAGGGAGTTGCTCTCCTACAGCAAGAAGAAGCAGGAGAAAGACCCCCTTCTCGAGTATCTCCTGCAATTTCGGGAGCGCATGGGGCAGGCCAAGGACCTTTTGACCGATGACCAGAAGACGGCCTTTTTCTTCGTGACGTTACCCGAAGCGTTGCCCATCGCCGTCATCAAGCGCTTCATCGCCTGGTTCTACGATTTCGGCATTCCTGTCGGTGGCGTGGTGGTGAACATGAAGATTGAGGAGGCTACGGTTGGGGAAGACGCCCCGGACTTTGTGAAAAACCGTGTGAAAATGCAAGAAGAGTACATGGAAGAAATCTGGCGCAGCTTTCCCGATGTGCGGGCTGTTGTCCCCCTCTTTGAGACAGAGGTGCGAGGCGTTGAAATGCTGGAGCGCACGGCTCAGGCCATGTTTGGCTGAGAAGGGCGTATTGCAGCGGAGAAGCCCCTGCTTACCCGCCTGTGGCGCAACAGTGCCGAGGTGGGATAGCAGGGGCTTGGACTTTAAGGCATCGTTTCAGCGCATACCCAGATCGCTTTACACTTTTGCTCGCGCTGGATGACAATCCAGCGCCCCAAAACGTTGTGGAAGCTGC
>SOHZ01000485.1 GCA_004377365.1 Anaerolineales bacterium
GGTATCAGGGTGTGCCACTCCGATACGGTTTCCAGGATTTCCCCTACAGAGAAATAGTATAGCACAGTACTTGGCGGGCCGCAAGTCTGCCCTTGGCGTGATGGAGAACGGGCAGGCTTTTGGCTGAACTCGCTCACGGGACTCACGCGCTGTCTGCTCCGTGGTAGTAAACGTCCCAGCCCAGGTACTTGCCCAGCGCCTCGCTCACGGCGGCAGCCACCTGTGACCGATTGACCGCTACGTGATGCTCAAAGCCGTTCTCGCAGATGTGCTTGAGCAACCCCTGGAAATCGGGAACGTGCACGACGCCGTAACCACCAAAGGTCTTCAGCGGGTCGTCGGTCACTTTGCCCTGGCCCACGTAGACGCGAATGACGCCCCGTGCATCGTCGGTGGATACCCGGCAGTAGGTGAATGGCCCGCTCTTGATGCGCCCCACCACCGTGCCGTAGGTGTTTTCCTTGCCCACCGTCCCAGCGATGATGTCCTGGTAGGACATTTCCATATCCTCAAAGAAATCCTTGGGCAGGTTGCTGCAGTGGAAGATCACGCCCTTGTCGGGATCGTCGCCGTAGTTGTTGTTCCAGTCCACCAAGGCGCTTGGTTTGTCGGAAGCCAGAGCCATAGCATACATCCCGATTGCGCCGGTGATGTCCGTCTCGCAGGCGCTGGGCTTCAACACGTTGCTCATCACACTCATCACCGTGCAGGGCACAATGCCAAAGAACTCTTCCATAGACGTCCAGCACTGCACCGCCGTGGCTACCAGCTCGTTCTCCTCCATCCAGCGCTCCACCACCAGGGCAAACTTGGCCATCTTGACCAGCGCTTCAGGCGGGATGCCCTGGGTGGACACGTAGGCCTTGATCTCGTCTAGCTTGCCACGCACCTCTTTGTCGTCGTCTGCCAGGCGATTGGCGCGGCCAAAGGCTTCTGACAGATCCAGGACCTCGACGCTGATGCCGGCCTTTTCCAGCAGCTTTTCGCTGTAGCGCACGGTGATAAAGGCCGCCGGACGCGTACCCAGGGCACCCAACTTGGCCCCCCGCAGGCCGCGCACCACCCGGCACGTACCGGCAAACCGGTGCAGGTCCTTGCGAAACTCCTCGGAATCCGGCGCGACCGTATGCAGTGTGGTGAGAGAGAAGGGGATGTCGTACTGCCACAGGTTGTTGCACACGGACATCTTGCCACAGAAGCTATCCCGCCGATCGGCCGCCGTCATTTTGCCCGCTTCGTCGGGGGTGGCCTGGACCAGCACCGGCACGTCCAGCCCGGACATGCGTATGGCATTAGCCACGCCTCGCTCGTCGCCAAAGTTGGGCAGGGTGACCAGCACACCGTCAATCTCATCGCGATGTTGCTTAAACAGCGTGGCGCATTTCTCGGCGTCCTGCAGGGTCTCGACCGAGCCGAACTTGGTGTCCTCGGGGCTCAGGATGACCGCATTAATCCCTTCTTCTGCCAGTACCCGCAAGACTTCTGCTCGACCGCTCTCGCAGAGATGGTTGGGGAAGAATCCTCGGTTGCCGATAATGACGCCTAGCGTTGTCTCTTGCACGATACACTCCTTTCAGGTTCCTATAACTTGGTTCTTTATCCACGGTTCAGTTCACATGAAATCAGTGGGGAAAAAGGACCTTTATTCCTCTCTAATAGCACCTGCCGTTAGACCTTCTACCAACCTCTGCTGTACAAAAGAGAAAAGAATAATAGTAGGGACAATGGTTAAAACGGTAGCAGCGGCTACCTGGCCCCAGCGAATGAGAAGTGCCGAGGAAAGCCTTTGGAGAACTAAGGTAACCGTAGCAGTCCTCTGGCTCTGGCTGATAATGGAAACGATCAGGTAATCTCCCCAAGATACAACGAATGAGAAGAAAGCAGCCACCACAATACCCGGCGCAGCAACAGGCAAGATGACGTATAATAGGCGCTGGGCAATGTTACAGCCATCAACTCTGGCGGCATTATCAAGATCCATAGGAATATTATCAAAATATCCCTTCAGCATCCAAATTTGGAACGGAAGAACCAGAATCATTTGGCCCAGGACAACGCCGATTACTTTATCAAGTAGGAACAGGGAAAAGATGATTAAATACATGGGTATCATTAGGAGGACCTGGGGGAACATTTGGGTGGAAAATATGCCCATAATCAAGGCATTTTTCCCTTTTATATCGAAGCGGCTCAAACCGTACGCCCCAATAACCGAGCAGAAAAGCGAAAGCAGGGTAACGGCAGAGGCAATTTTGAAGGAATTCAGAAAATATCTAGGAAAATCCGTTACAGAGAGAATCGTGGCATAATTCTCCAGGGTAAATTCATCGAGGGGGGGAATGACCTTACCGGTAAAGATAGAGGCCTGGGTTCGATTGG
>SOHZ01000281.1 GCA_004377365.1 Anaerolineales bacterium
CTCGTAGAACACCTCCGGGGGCCTGTGGCTACGCCTGTTTTGTACCGAGAACTAGTCTAAGCACGGCCTTGCTAGAGTTCGTGTTTCCGGTCAAACTCGGGAAAAAGTGGTATCGAAGCGACGAAAAAGCCAGACTCAATCCGACCTATGCCGATGACTGGATGCTCCGCAAAGTGACGAAAGTCGGCACAGTGGTTGTGCCTGCAGGAGAATTTAACGACTGCTTTTTCCTAGAGGAAGAGTGGGCCGGCTACACTGCCGAGACATGGTTTTGCCCTAACGTGGGTATCGTAGACGAAAAGGGCGACCATCACGGAACGCCGGAAGGTTTTCGTCAGGTCCTCATCCGATATCAACTCAACAAGTAGCCGACTAACAAACTGGAGTTTGGCAAACAACTCGCTGAACACAACTGGAGCAGAACTTGCGACCGTTGTCAAGCCGCACCATCTCTGGCAGGCCCAGATGTTGCCAGGCATGGATCGGGAAAGTCAGTGTTCCATCCATGTTATGACCCTTGACCAACTCAATGGGTAAGGCTTTTCCAAGGAACCAAACTTTGGTCGGAGCCGTGGCTACTTGGATCGTTGGCGTACGCCAACAGACGCCGAAGTGAACAGATCAGGCCTGGTAGAGCAATCGCACTCTACCAGGCCTTTTTATGGTCTGCAAACCAATCCTTAAAAACCCTGCTGCTATCAAGAGCGCATCAATTCACCGTGCAGGGCTTCGGACGAAGATTATCGCCATAACTGCCTACGACCAACAGAGTTTCCAAAGCGAAGCCTCGAAGCAGGAGTTGATTACTTCAAGATGGAGTGGCATCGCTCACCCCCAACCAAAAGTGATGGAGTAGGATGTTGGGAACAGCGACAACCTTCACCTTCCCACAACGGAACCCGTCGCCAGTTACGGATCGTTGATTGACGTAGCAGGTATTTGGAAAGCGCCCAAACTTTGTACGATAGCGTTGGACCGCCCGTTGGATTTTCTCCTCGATGCTCCGTCCAGGATCGTTATCGAACCACATCCAGCCGACTTTCATTATCCTCGCTCCTCTCTAGTCCTCAGACCATTGGCCATCTATGACCGCATCTTCCTGCCCGATGACTCTAAACTGGCGAGGGGCGCCCTGGCTCAAGGCTGGAGGCAGAGCAGGTGGTTGATAGTAGTTCGGGGCTTGCCCTCCCTGATTGCCTGGGTTGACAATCACCACCGGCGGGAAGCTGGCCTGCCCGCGCTCCTCTTTTGTCTCTCGCCGCGAAGCCACAGACAGTATCAGCAAACTGGTAGGGATACTGGCCCCCACCCCGCAGACGATGCCGATCACCACGGCCATGGCGTCGGTGCTCATCCGGTTGCCGACAACCACGGCTAGGGTCACGACGAAGGCGATGAGAATCAGTGCAACTAGTTTCTTCACGGTTCCTCTCCTGATCCAAGGGTCTGAGGGAACTAAGGAGTTTGAGGGGAGAGCCTTCTCCTCAGCTCCCTCCCGTTCTAGGTGCCAGGTAGGTGACTTGTGGTTCCCCGCCGCGCTGAGGGATTGCATCCCGAACGTGCGTCGTCCCGAGTTCGTCGAGGGCCCTGTCCTGAGCTTGTCGAAGGGGCCTGTCCTGAGCTTGTCGAAGGGGCCTGCCCTGAGCACAGTCGAAGGGCCGGAGGATCTCGTCCTGAGCTTGTCGAAGGGTTATAGTCTGCGGCGCAATGCCGAAGGCCAGAGCCACCGTGGTCAATGCCGCCTTGTACCCTTCGCGGTAAGCCCGCAGGCTCACGGCCAGCAGTTCGGTCGAGTCGGTCACTGCCTGTCCCGAGCCCTGAGTCTGTCCAACGGTCGAAGGGCCTGGTCCTGAGCCTGCGTCGTCCCGAGCCTGTCGAGGGGTCGAAGGCCCCCCTCCCACCTCGGCCATCACTGCCGCCGTGGCTGCACTGGCCTCGTTGGCGGCCAACAACGCATTGCGAATGTCCTCCGCAAACCAGATATCCAATCCCATGCCCTGATTTCCTCCTCAAACACCAGCCATCAGCTATCAGCCATCAGCTATCAGCCATCGGCTATCTGCCTCCGGCCTTCACCAACCGCAAGCGACTGGCCAACCGCGCTTTCAGACCGACCTCTGCTTTCCTTTCCGTCCCGGTGGCCTCTTCCAGCCACCTCCGACTGCGCCGACCACCCTCCCGCAACCTCGTCACCATCTTGCGGATTTCACCTACTGAAACGTAGGCTGCCTGCAATCTCAGCACCTGCCCCTTCACCACCACCAAGAAGTCTCCCCGTCCCAACAGCTTCTCTGCCCCTGTGCCCGCTATCCCTGCCGCTACTTTGGCATCCTCGGGGCTGGTCACACTGCCCACCAGTCTCACCGGAAAGTTGCTCTTGACCAGACTGCCGATCACGGCCGCCGTGGGCTTCTGGGTGCAGCCTACTAGATGTACCCCCGCCTCCCGCCCCCGCTGCAAGAGCCTGGTCAGCACCCGCTCCATCTCCCTCCCACCGACCAGCATGAGGTCAGCGAGTTCATCAACAAAGACCATCACCTTGGGCTCGCTGATGCCCTCTTGATCCCGCCTCTCCATCTCTGCCACCAGACGCCTCAGGAGAGAGAGGGTTTCCTCAGCATCGTTGACGAGGGGGTGCAACAGATGGGGCAAGTCAGCGAAGGGAGCGAAGCCTCTGCCTTTGGGGTCAACGAGCACCAGTTGCACCTCTCCCAGGCGGTTGTGCATAGCCAAGCTGGCGATCATGGTGCGCAAAAGCGCGGTCTTGCCTGAGCCGGTGGTGCCAGCGATGAGGACGTGAGCTACATCGGGGCTGGGCAGGTGGAGAAGCAGGGGGGTCCCGCTCTCGTCCAGGCCCAGCACAGCGGTGCAGGGGGGTACCTGGGAGAGGCGACGGCACAGGGGGATGAGCTTAACTGTTCGGGCCTCTTCGCGGGGCACCTCGACGTTGACGGCTCCTCCCTGGCGATAGACACGGCAAGACCTGGCTCCCAGGGAGAGAGCGATCTCCTCGGAAAGGCTGGCGATGCGTTTGACCTTGGTGCCCATGGGTGGCGCCAGTTGGAACTGGACAAAGCGCGGGGTGACCAGCCCTCCGAAGACCCGCGAGGGCACATCATGGCTGGCCAGGACCATCTCGATTTGGTTGGCCTGAAACTCTAGCAGACGGTACATGACTCTCCCCCTTAACTACCCTGTGGCGGCCACCGGTTGTGGGAAGGGAACCACCTTGCCTTCTCTCGGCTTGCGCCGGGCTGCCTTCTCCCTGACCTGGGGCTGAGGGACGGTGGTGAGGCGCAGGCTGCAAGCGGCACACTCCTTGGCGCTGGCGATAGGAGCGACCTTGGCCGCGCAGGCAGCTCGGAGGAAGGAGACGGAGGGCGGTTCGTCGTTCCAGACCTCGGTTCTGCCACCAGCGTAGCGGACGACGATGGCCGAAGGAGAGGATTTCTGGAGTGAGAAACAGAGGTGGTGGCAGGCGATGGTTTTAGCCGGGCAGTTACGGCAGAGGTTAGGCGAGACCTCGTTGTCGCCCAGGGTGACCTTGGCACAGACGATGCGTCCGTCGGCGGCCACACTCCGATGCTCACACAACCCGTTCCCCGTCCTGTTAAGCGATCTATTCATAAGGAACCTCCCCGCTATGACATTTGACGAATGACAGCGACCACTTTGCCCTGGATTTCAACGTTGGCTGGATGCATATACAGGGGACGCATAGTGGGATTTGCCGGCTGCAAACGCACACGGTCTTGCTCTCGATAGAACCTCTTCAAAGTAGTCTCGTCGCGATCCTTCAGCCTGACAGCCACCATCTCCCCGTTGCTTGCTTCTTGCTGGTGTTTCATGACCACGATGTCGCCGTCGTTGATCAGGGCGTCAATCATCGAATCGCCTTTCACCCGCAGGGCATAGAGACCTTCTCCATCCCTGACGATATCTCGAGTTAGCTCGATGGTCTCATGGCCAGCATCGGAGAAAGAGATGGGCTCTCCAGCGGCGATCTTTCCCAGGAAAGGCACCTCGATGATATTTGCGAACCTGCCTCTGGCAGACTTGCTGGTCAGCCTGATGCCCCGGGGGATGTTGGGTGCACGCTCGATATAGCCTTTCCTCTCCAGGGCTTTCAGATAGAAATGGACGTGTGACTTGGAACTGAGGCCGACCTCGAGCTGGATTTCCTCGTGGCTGGGCGGATAGCCGTTGTCCTCTACAAACTCACAAATGAACTCGAGAACCTCTCGTTGACGTTTGGTCAGGTCTTCCATTTGCAATGCCCCCCTTCAATAGTACGTCACCCAAGACAAAAATAGAACGTATGTTCTACCCCTATTATACCAGAACATACGCTCTATTGTCAAGAGGTTTGCGAAAATTTTAAGGTTGCGTTAGAGCGGTCGCCTATAGCCGTCTCTAGCACAGATCGGCGGAAATAGACTTACCATTCCCTTCGACAAGCTCAGGACAGGCAGTCGGAGTCGAGGCAGCATCCCGAGTAGCCAAGCGTATCGAGGGGTGCGGCTTAGACCAGGAGTTGCTGCAGACCCGCACCGCCTTAGACAAGCGGTTCGACGGGCTCACCACACAGCCCAGGACAGGCTTCGATACGGTCTCCACTTTGCCCTTCGGCACCCCCTTCGACGGCTCGACTGAGCTCGGCGAAGTCAAGCTCAGGACGTGGCTCAGGACGCAATTTCGGCCTACTCAGGATACTGAACTGTGGTTCTCGTCAAGCTGCTAATGGTAGGGGAACTTGCGTCAAGATGCACTATCGTCAACTGAGCTGGCGGATGACGACGATCACTTTGCCTTGCACCGCCACGTTGGAGGCGTCAACATAGATGGGTTCCATGGTTGGATTAGCTGGCTGCAAGCGCACACGTCTTCCCTCGTGATAGAAACGCTTGAGAGTCGTCTCTTTCTCATCCTTCAGCCACACAGCTACCAGCTCACCGTTGTTGGCCTCTTGCTGGTGCTTCATGACCACAATATCCCCATCATTGATTAGGGCATCAATCATCGAGTCCCCGCGCACCTCAAGGGCGTAAATGCCCTCCTCTTCTTTGACAATATCGCGGGTCAGTTCGACGCTCTCGCCAGCAAAGGGTGAGAAATCGCTGTCGGGAACGGGAATAGGCAAGCCAGCGGCAATGCGTCCCAGAAGGGGCACTTTCACGATGTGGCGGGAAGCCAGTTCTTTGAGGCCCTCCCTCAACCTGATACCTCGAGAGACCTCTTTGCTGCGTAGGATATGGCCCTCTCGTTGCAGGATGTTCAGGTTGTAGTTGACCACCGACGTGGAGGAGATGCCGACCGCCTCGCCTATCTCCCTGATCGTGGGCGGATACTCGTTCTCCAGGGTGAACCGCCGAATGAACTCCAGGATCCTTTGCTGCCTTTCTGACAAAGCCATAGTTTTCCCCCTTTCTCGTCCGTCAATTCGGAAAGTCAACCATATTATACCACGAACGCCTGTTCTATGTCAAGGCAGCATGACAGAGACGAACACCTATTCCCGCAGGCATTTTAACGAGCTGGTCACTGTGCGCGGGAGACACCGGTCACGTTAGCGATGTGGATTCTCTTGATGAGTTGCTCTTCCTGGTCGAGGATCAAGAACTCCAGGGCGACCAGGACTAGTCTGTCCATGAGTTTCAATGAGTTGTTTTCAGTCATCCTTATACCTCCATAGGGTATTGTGAAAAGGCTATTGACATTTGGACCAGTTGTGTAGTATAATAGCAGCAAGATTGATCCATATTTGCCATCGTTGCTCTCATCGCAGACAGTAGTTAAGGCGGGAGGTGAGGGAGTATGAGATATTGAAGGCCGATCTTCTCTGTAGGTCAGGAGTAGGTTGGCTTTTGTTGTTTTTGCACAGAGAGGCAACGGGGGAGCACAACAGCGTGCTCCCCATAATCATTGGGTAGACGGCAGCCGAAAAACAGACCGGTAGCCCTGCTCCCGTTATAATCGGTATCAACACCAGCAAGTCAAGAAAGGACATTCGATGCCAAAGATTACTGATCCACCTCCTGAAGAAATCGCGAACGAACTCGCTGAGTTGCGAGCCGCACTTGACGAAGATATCCCGATGAAGGTGCTCGACCGCAACTTGCTCGTCGCTACCTGGAATATACGCGCCTTTGGCAACCTGACCGAGAAATGGAAGTCTAGCAGCAACGACAGTCCCAAACGAGATCTGCACGCCTTGCGCTGTATCGCTGAAATAGTATCTCGTTTCGATGTGATTGCACTGCAAGAGGTGCGGGCCAACCTCAAAGCACTACGACACATGCTCAAAGTGCTTGGGGCAAACTGGGGATTGATCTTGACGGACGTAACCAAAGGCGATCCCGGCAATGGGGAACGCCTGGCGTTCTTGTTTGACACTCGAAAGGTGCGCCTCTCCGGATTGGCCTGTGAACTCGTCGTCCCGCAAGAACAACTAGACAAAATCGCGTCGGACGCCCTTGACAGGCAGTTTGCGCGCACGCCTTACGCGGTTAGCTTCCAGTCGGGGGGGAAAACCTTTATTTTGGTTACGCTGCACATTATCTATGGGGAAAAGGCTGATGCGCGTATCCCCGAACTTAAGGCGATTGCAGAGTGGCTGGATGAATGGGCTAAAAACATCAATGCCTGGGATCACAACCTGATCGCGCTCGGCGACTTTAACATTGACCGACGTGAAGACAAGTGCTACAAAGCCTTCACCTCGACTGGGCTTCGTGTCCCACAAGATTTGCATAGAGTTCCCCGGACGATTTTTAGTGATCCTAATGAGCCGAATCTGGCCAAATTCTATGATCAGATCGCGTGGTTCACAGGAGATAACGACATTCCGGCGCTGTCGCTGAAGTATGAAAGCGGAGGTAGTTTTGATTTCACCAAAGTGGCCCTGAAATCACGAAACCTGACCAAGACGCAGCTATCGTGGCGCATCTCCGATCACTATCCGCTATGGGCTGAATTCTCGGTATGAGATTAAGGCAAACCACTAGACGCCCACCGCAGGAACTGTTTCCAGGGGAGGTTCTTCCAGTCTTCAGCATGTCGTTTGACATCTGCCATAAGACACGAACTCCTCCATGGACACACAGTTGTCAAAGATCAGGTTGACCTTTGCCACTCATCCCCCGTTATTCTGCAATGAACAACGGTTTCGAGCGAACGGGTCGCATACACTTGTTGCAGCCGACCGCGATTCGCGCGCGGCAAATCGGCGGCGAATCGCTTCTGTAAGTCGTCCTGTACTGAAGTACGCTTTGGTGAACTGGCCCGGCGGCTCAGTTCGAGGTCGCCAGGCTCATCAGCAAGTGAAAGGAGACAACTATGTCCAAAGATGTTTTTGGATCTAGGCAAGATTCTGAAGCGCGTTGAGACTGGAATGGATTACTCATAGAAAAAGGAGG
>SOHZ01000138.1 GCA_004377365.1 Anaerolineales bacterium
GAGCCGATATCCTCGGGGATCTCCTCTCTGTCTTCCAGCATACTCTCCAGGTGAAGTTGTATAGCCTCGACGATATTGGTCTGCGCTTCTTCCAGTGTATCGCCAAAGGTATGGCAACCTTTCAAAGCTGGCACAAAAGCGTGATAACTGCCGTTATCTGGCTCGATGATCACAGTGAAAGCGAATTCCTTCATTCTGCCCTCCCTTTAGCACCGGACGGCGTGCATCAAGTCCTGGGTGCTTTGTAGTTCGACAATGTCACATTTGTCATTGCGAGCCGCCGAAGGCGGAGAAGCAATCTCATTATGCTGAGAAAAGAGATTGCTTTGTCGCGGAGTTTATCCTGATCCTGTCGAAGGACTCCTCGCAATGACATTCTCCTCGAAATGTGACATTGTCCAGGTAGCCGCATTGTACCATAGATACGCTGCAATCGTCAAACGCTTCTGTCAAACTGTCTCTTCTTCGTATCATCGGCCCACCAGAGGGATCAGCCGCTGGCAAGCAGGACACCTTGCGCCATCCAGTCGGTTCTGCGCGACCCTCAACCCCAACCGCTGGATCAACAACTCCCCACAGTCGGGACAGTAAGTGTTCTCGTAGCGATGCCCCAGCACATTGCCCACGTATACAAAATCCAACCCCTCTTCCACCCCAATATCGTGCGCCCGTTCCAACGTCCGCCCAGGCGTTGGGGGAGCACTGAATTTATAAGCCGGATAATAGCCGCTGACGTGCCAGGGAGTTTCGGGACCTAACTCATCGCCGATGCGCCGGGCAATGCCTCGCCAGGTCCCCTCGTCGTCGTTCACCGTGGGGATGACCAGCGTGGTGATCTCCACCCACACCCCGGCCTCTTTGGCCACCCGGCAGTTGCCCCACACCCTTTCCACGTCCGCCGCGCAGTACCCTTTCACCGCCTCGACACTGCCCTTGACGTCCACGTTCATGGCATCCAGGCCAGCTTCGATCAACAGGTCGAGGGCCTCCGGGGTCATATAGCCGTTGGTCACATAAGTGTTGTAGAGTCCCTTTTCTCTAGCCAGAGGGAAAATGTCCAGCGACCATTCCAGTGACAGCGTCGGCTCGTTGAAACTGATAGAAGTGCCCTGGCAGCCCCAGGCGATGGCCTGAGCTACGAACTCTTCCGCCGACATGGTGCGTCCACCTGAAGGAGGGCGCTTGGAGATGTCCCAATTTTGACACCAGGGGCACTTGAAATTACAACTCCAACTGCCAGCGGTCAGAGCTACACTGCCGGGGCAGAGGTGATAGAGGGGCTTCTTCTCAATGGGGTTGGCCGAAAGAGACGACACCAGGCCATAGATGAGAGTGTAGAGAGTGCCCCCCTCATTTTTGCGGGTACGGCACCAGCCCAGAGCGCCATCCCTCAGCAGGCAGCGTCGCTCACAGGTCAGGCAGCGCACTTTGTCTCCCACTCTCTCCTGCAAAAGAACTTTCGTTAGCCCTGGGCCATCCATCTCATTACCCCTTGAGAGCTGCCAGCAACTCCCCGTGGAGCGGGCCATTGGTGGCCACCATGCTGTTGCTCCTCAAGCGCCAGCGCTGGCCTGAGACATCGCTGATCCTCCCGCCAGCCTGCCGCACCAAGAGGTCCCCCGCCGCCCAATCCCAGGGGCTCAGATGGAACTCCCAGTAACCGTCGAGCCGCCCGGCGGCCACGTAAGCCGTATCCAGGGCCGCTGAGCCACCCCGCCTCACACCCTGCACCCGGGGCATGATGCGGCCGAACTCGGCCAGGTTGTTGTCCTCAATAAAAGCCCGCGTGTAGAAAAAGCCGGTGGCCAGGAGGGAGCGCCTCAGGCTGGCGACGCCCGACACCGATAGCCGCCGTCCGTTGCAATAGGCCCCTTGACCTTTCTCAGCATGAAACAACTCATCCTGCACCGGATCGTAAGTGACGCCCAGCACGATTTCCCCCTCACGCTGCAAAGCAATCGAGACGCAGAAAACAGGATAACCATGCGCATAGTTGGTAGTCCCGTCCAGCGGATCAACCAGCCACAGGAACTCTCCCGCCTGTTCCTGGCCCAATCCTTCCTCTGACAGGATGCCGTGCTCGGGATACCGGTCGTGGATCGCTTCCACAATGAACTTTTCCGAAGCCACGTCTGCCTCGGTCACCAGGTCTATCTCCGAGCTCTTGCTTTTCACGGCCAACCGCCGCTTTAAGTGATCCATCAATACTTGGCCGGCCTCCTTGGCCAGCTCAACAGCAAAATCTTTCATCGGCTATTGCTCCATCCTTTTGGATGTGGCCAAAACAACTGGAGTCGAGGCTTTAGCCGGCTTTTCAACTTGGAGTCGAGGCTTTAGCCGGCTTTTCCGCCTGAAGGCTCCACTCCCCAAGCCAT
>SOHZ01000551.1 GCA_004377365.1 Anaerolineales bacterium
AGCCTCTGAGAGATGTCGAATTTTTTAAACAGGTGACTGTTAATTCCGACACCAACACAATCGAATGGCCGAACGGAGCTGATTTTGCACCTGAATTTTTGTGCGAAATCGGCCAAGAGTTAGAAGAGGTTACGCAGGCAGCCGTATTCCAAGCAGTGGGGTAAACGTTCCCTTACGTACCCATTGCAGCCGGTGCCGCCCCCCGCGCGGCCGAGGCGGTTTTGGTCAGCTATGCTCGGAGCAGACAGGATTGGAATTTGAGATTTGAGATTCGGGATTTGAGATTCGGGATTTTGGCTCTGATCCTATCTTTAGGATTGCTCACCTTGTTGGCGTGCGGCCCCCCGGAGCCGATGTCGGTGACTATCGTCGTGGATGGGGGACAGCGCGTGGTGCAGACCACCGCCGCTACGGTGCGCGACGTCCTGGACGAGAACGGCGTCATCCTGGGCGAGCTGGACCGCGTCGAGCCGGACCTTTGGGTGGAAACCACTCCCGACATGACCGTCACTGTCGTCCGCGTGGAGGAAAAACTGGAGGCGGTCAGGGAGGTGGTCCCCTTTGAGCACAAGACCATCAAAAGTGAGGCCATGGCCGAAGGGGAGACCCGCCTGATCCAGCCCGGAGCCAACGGCGAGGTGGAGATCACTTATCGCACCGTTTTAGAAGACGGTGAGGAAGTGTCCCGCAACGAGTTGAGGAGGGCCACCATCAGCGAAGCGGTGGACGAGATCATCGTGGTGGGCACCCATGGCGCTCTTGTCTCTGTGCCCATCAGTGGCACCATCACCTACATCTCGGCTGGCAACGCCTGGCTCATGCGGGAGGCCAGCGGCGGCCGGCGACCTCTGACCTCGGAGGGCGACCTGGATAGCCGCGTCTTTGCCCTCTCACCCGATGGCCGCCAACTCCTCCTCACCCGCAGCGGTGGCACCGACCCCACCGCTCCCCTCAACACCCTTTGGGTGATCACCACCACCGTCCTGGGAGAAACGGCCCAGCCCCTGGGTCTCGAGGGTCTGAACTATGGCCAGTGGTCCAGCGACGGCGGCCGTTTTGCCTACTCTACGGCCGAGCGCGCCGGAGGCTCACCCGGCTGGAAAGCCAACAATGACCTCTGGATCGCCTCCTTTGCCGAGGCAGGGACCAGTCCCATCAGTGTGACCCAGGTCCTCTCGCCCTCGGCCGAAAGTGTCTACAGTTGGTGGGGGACCAACTATGCCTGGTCACCTGATGGGCGCTACTTTGCCTACGCTCAGGCCGACCAGGTGGGCCTCATTGACGCCGCCAGCGGGGAACGTACCCCTCTCATCCAGTTCCCCGTCTATCACACCTACGGCGAATGGGTTTGGACGCCCGGCCTTTCCTGGTCGCCTGACAGCCGCTTCATAGCCTGCGTTGTCCACAGTCCTTCGGAGATGGGGGAAGGATCACCGGAAGACAGCCCTATTTTCGACGTGTGGGTTGTCTCCACAGATGGCCAGGTCAAGGTCCAGTTGGCCAGCAAAGCGGGTATGTGGGCTGCCCCTCACTGGTCGCCGGTTGGGCAGGCGTCGGACCGTCAGGAGAGTGCTATTGCCTATGGTCGGGCGCAGGATCCCTATAACTCGCAATTGGGCCTTTATGACCTCTACGTCATGGACCGCGACGGCAGCAACGATCTCAAGCTGTTCCCTTCCGGTGATGAGGTCGGCCTGGAGGCCCCGCAGATGGCCTGGTCGCCCAACGGCGATCAATTGGTGATCGCCCACCATGGCAACCTTTATCGGCTGGACGTCGCCAACGGCCGGCTCCAGCAACTCACCGCTGACGGCGAAAGCGGACATCCGCGCTGGTCTCGTTAGATGGGAGATTGGAAGGTTTGACTTTTCAAAAAGGCGCTCGTTCTCTGACGATTCGTATCTGCCTCTACGCTTTGGTCCTGGTGGTCCTGGCCTCGGCCGCCATAGTCTTATGGCGGAGGCAGCGCCAGACCAACGAGACCGCCGAATGGAATTCGACGTCTGAAACTGAGAAGGCCCCTCAGGGCCTAATTTCAGCGCCTGAGGGCGCTTTTCAACTTCAGACGGCGATTTCTAATCCTCGGCTTCCGCAAGCTTCTGTCTATCCCTTTGGGGTCAACGTCTCTTTGGAGCAGTACGAACCAACGGATCGCGAGAGAGCGTTGGCCGTGATCGAGGCTGCTGGTTTGCGCTGGGTTCGCCAATCTTTCCCCTGGGCCGAGATCGAGCCCCAGCCAGGCCATTACCACTGGCAGCCCTGGGACGAGGTCGTGTCGGCCGTGCAGGCGCGTGAACTGTCCATCATCGCCGTGCTGGACACCTCGCCGTCCTGGGCCTGGCCTGATCCGGAAAGTGAAAACCCCCACACACCGCCTCAGGAGACCGCTGACTATGGCCGATTTGTGCGGGCCTTCGCCGAGCGATACGGCCAGCAGATTGACTACTATCAGGTCTGGGACGAGCCCAACGTTAGCGCTCACTGGGGCGATGGCTACGTGGATGCAGTTTCTTACACCGCCCTTCTGCGCGAAGGCTACGCCCAGATTAAAGCCGCTGATCCCGTAGCCTACGTCCTGAGCGCTGGCCTGGCCCCGACCACCGAGGAGGGGCCTCTGAATCTGAACGAGGTCGCCTTCCTGCGTGGCCTGTACGCTGCGGGTGGCCGGGACTATTTCGACGTTCTGGCTGCCAAGCCTTACGGCTTTTGGAGCGGCCCCGCCGATCGTCGGGAGGACGTGGCTGTCCTCAACTTTTCCCGTCTGGCTCTCCTGCGCCAGGTCATGGTTGATGAAGGCGACGAGGGTAAGGCTGTCTGGGCTGTAGAGTTCGGCTGGAACGCCCTGCCGCCGGACTGGGCCGGCAGGCCCTCACCCTGGGGTACCGATTCGGAAGAGCTCCAGGCCCAACGCACGGTGGAGGCCATCCGTCGAGCCCAGGACGAATGGCCCTGGCTGGGAGCGATGCTCCTACCCGAGTTTCAACCGACTGGTGGGGACGACGATCCCCGCTGGGGCTTTGCCCTGGTGGACCGTAATGGAGAGCCACGCCTGCTCTACCGGCGGATTCAAGAGGTGGCGACGGCCCCGCTGGTGGCTTACGCTGGCTACTACCCGGCCGATCACTACACAGCGCGCTATCAAGGCGCCTGGCGTTGGTCCTCGCTGGGGGCTGACATTGGCCAGGACGGGGATCGCCTGACCATCCCTTTCAAGGGCACGCGGCTCGACCTGACCGTCCGCCGGGGCGATTTCCTGAGCTATCTTTACATAACTATAGATGGGCAACCCGCCCACCGTTTGCCCCGGGACGGTCAGGGCCAGTCGTATCTTATCCTGCACGATCCCCTGTATCGCACCGAAACGGTCACTCTGGCGGCCGGCCTGCCTGACACAATCCACGAGGCGGTCATCGTGACCCAGGGGGGCTGGGGGCAGTGGGCCATCGTCGGCTGGACGGTGGCCAGGGAGGTTGACGTCCGGCCCTATCGTGTCGCCCTGGGCTTGATCGGGCTGGGGGCCCTGCTGGTGCTCTGGCGGTTGCTGGCTCTGATCAGCAAGCAGCGAAGCGGCGTCTACTCCTTGCTGGTGGCCTGCGGCTCCCGGTTGGGGGATTACGCTGCTGGCTATCGCTCCCTCAATGAGGGGCTACAGTTGGCCCTGACGGTCATCGCCGCAGCCGTGTTCTACTTCTCGCCCTGGCTGCCTCTCAGTTTGTTGAGCCTGCTCTCCCTGGCGACCTTGATCTGGCTGCGCCTTGACTTGGGCCTGGCCCTGGTGGCTTTTTGCATTCCCTTCTTCCTCCAGCCCAAACACATCCTGGGCTGGTCTCGTTTGTTTAGGGTGGCGATGGTAGAGATTACCACGCTCATTTGCTTCGCCGCCTGGGCCTTGAGGGAGGGCGTTGCCCTGATACGCGGCCGCTGGCTGAAAACAGACCTGCATCCTGCGTCAAGCCTTGATTGGGCCGTGGTCTTTTTCGTAGCCGTGAGCGCCTTTTCCTTGCTCATCGCCGCCAACTATGGGGTGGCTATGCGGGAGTTTCGGGTGGTGGTTTTCGAGTCGGCCCTTTTCTACTTTTTGCTGCGAGGCAGCTTTCTCTCCAAAGAACAGCTCTGGCAGGTCATTGACGCTCTCGTCCTGGCCGCCACCCTGGTCGCTCTCATTGGTCTCTACCAGTATTTTTTCACTGCCGACATCATTACCGCCGAGGGGGTGCACCGCATCCGTGGCCTCTATGGCTCACCGAACAATCTGAGTTTGTTTCTGGACCGCGTTGTGCCTGTCCTGGCCGCCGTAGCCCTTTTTGCCCGGCGGCCCCGGCGGCGGATAGCCTACGCTCTGTGCAGCCTGCCGGTGCTCTTCTGCCTTTACCTGACCTATTCGCGGGGAGCCTGGCTGTTGGGTCTGCCGGCCGCTGCTCTCTTCATCGGCCTCCTGCGGGGGAGAAAGGCCCTGTGGATATCGCTGGCTGTCATCGGCGTGATCGCCTTGAGTTTGCTTCCCCTGATCCGCACCGAGCGTTTCGTCTCTCTTCTCGACACCCAAAGTGGCACCACTTTCTTCCGTCTGAAGCTATGGCAGGCCAGCCTGAACATGATCAAAGATCACCCTCTCTTTGGGGTGGGGCTTGACAATTTCCTTTACCAGTATCGTACCCGGTACGTCTTGCCCGAGGCCTGGCAGGAACTGGACCTCTCCCACCCGCACAACATCGTCCTGGACTACTGGACGCGTCTGGGGATACTGGGAGTCGTGGCCCTGGTCTGGTTGGAAGGGGCTTTCTTTGTCAAGGGCCTGCGTCTCTATCGTCGTCTGCCTGACCGAGATGAGCGGGCCTTGGTCCTGGGCTTCATGGCCAGCATGGTCGCCTGTCTGGCCCACGGCCTGATTGACAATTCCTACTTTCTGGTGGATTTGGCTTTCGTCTTTTTCATCACGGTGGGGATCGTTGCTGGCATAAGCGCTCAAAACCAAATGTCATTGCGAGAAGCGTAGCGACGAAGCAATCTCACAGGGTCAGGCGTCATTGCGAGGAGGGAAGCGACGAAGCAATCCCAAGGGATAGCATTATGGATAGACATTACTATATTTACATAATGACCAACAAAGGGGACACTGTACTTTATACAGGCGTTACCAATGATATAAAAAGAAGAGTTTACGAGCACAAGGAAAAATTGGTTGAAGGATTTACTAAGAAGTACAACATTACCAAGCTTGTTTATTATGAAGTATTTGCTGACATAGAGAATGCCATTTTGAGAGAGAAACAGATCAAGGGAGGTTCAAGAGAGAAGAAAATTGATTTAATCAATAGTATGAATAAGGAGTGGCGGGATTTGTATGAAGAACTATGAGATTGCTTCGCTTTGCTCGCAATGACAGGAAAGGGGTTGTCTTTGTCATTGCGAGGAGCGCAGCGACGAAGCAATCTCAGGAGGCAGCATAGCAGAGATTGCTTCGCTTTGCTCGCAATGACAGGAAGAGATTGCTTCGCTTCGCTCGCAATGACAGGAAGAGATTGCTTCGCTTTGCTCGCAATGACAGGATAAGAGGGTGTCTTTGTCATTGCGAGGAGCGCAGAGACGAAGCAATCCCATTGTGCTGGGGGTACACCAACATACTGAAAGATAGGAAAGGGCGATTATGAAGGAATCACAGGTACAGGTCAAATGGGTTGACAAACTTGAATTCGTGGGCACCGATAGCACCAAGCACTCTCTGGTAATGTCCTCTCAGGACGAGGAGAATGCCACGGGCCTCAAACCCTCTGAACTCCTCTTGCTGGGCCTGGGGGGATGCACGGCTGTAGATGTTATCATGATCATGCGCAAAAAGCGCCAAGCGGTGACAGGTCTGGAGATCAATGTCCGCGGGGAGCAGGACGAGAATCCGCCCTGGGCCTTCCGCCACATCCACCTGGAATACGTGGTGCGGGGTAAGGGGCTGTCGGAGAAGGGGCTGGCCCAGGCTATCCAACTTTCGGAGGAGAAATACTGCTCTGTCAGAAACACCCTGGCTTGTGAGGTCACCAGCAGTTACCGTATCGTAGAGGAGGAATAAGAATGCGCATACTGATCACTGGGGGAGCGGGCTTTCTAGGCTCCCATCTGTGTGATCGCTTCCTGGCTGAGGGGCACCAGGTTATCGCTATGGACAATCTCATCACCGGCAGCACCCGCAACATCGAGCACCTGGCTGGGCGCGATGACTTTCTCTTCATCAAGCACGATGTAACCAATTACATCTATGTGGAAGGTCTGCTGGATGCTATCCTGCACTTTGCCTCGCCGGCCAGCCCTATTGACTATCTGGAATTGCCTATTCAGACTCTCAAGGTAGGAGCGCTGGGCACTCACAAAGCCCTGGGATTGGCTATGGCCAAGAAGGCTCGCTTTCTCCTGGCCTCGACGTCAGAAGTCTACGGTGACCCTTTGCAGCACCCTCAACAGGAGGACTACTGGGGCAACGTCAACCCTATCGGTCCGCGGGGTGTGTACGACGAGGCCAAGCGTTTCGCCGAGGCCCTGGCCATGGCTTATCACCGCGCTCACGGCGTGGAGACCCGCATCGCTCGTATTTTCAACACCTATGGCCCTCGCATGAGGTTGGACGACGGCCGGGTGGTGCCCAATTTCGTCAGCCAGGCCCTGTGGGGTAAGCCCCTCACTGTCTACGGCGATGGCTCCCAAACCCGCAGTTTCTGCTACGTGAGCGACCTCATCGAGGGCATCTACCGCCTGCTTCTGTCTGACGAAGTGGAACCCGTCAACCTGGGCAACCCCGCTGAGATGACGATACTGGATTTTGCACGTATGGTCAACCGCCTGACCGGCAACAAAGCGGGTATCGTCTATGAGGATTTCCGTATCCCCAATGACCCCCAGGTGCGCCAGCCCGACATCTCCAAGGCCCGCCGGGTGCTGAAGTGGGAGCCCAGGGTAGACCTGGAGGAAGGACTGCAGAGGACCATCGAGTGGTTCAGGGAGCGGGTTTAAAATGTTATCAGGGAAGATGTGAGGTGCCCATGCCCGTGCTGAAGGATACTGAGATTCACATCTCTATTGATGAGCTATTGCGCGCCCAGGGAAGCGCCGCCCAGCGCCCCGCCGTCCGTGAGGTGGCCCACTGGGCCATCGCCGAGGCTCAGCGCCTGGCCAGGCCAGAGGGTGTGTGGGCCCTGCTGCCGGTGCACCAGGTGGATGGAGAAAGAGCCCGCGTTGGCGAAGCCTGGCTGCGCGTCGGCCCCCACGCTGACTTGCTGGCTCCCGCCCGCCAAGCCCTGGTCAGCGTGTCCACCATCGGCCCGGCGCTGGAGGCAGAGGCGAGACGCCTGATTCAGGAGGGCAGTCTCCTGGAGAGCTTTATGCTGGAGTCGGCGGGAGTGTTGGCCCTGGCCGCCGTGGGCGATAGCCTGAGACGCTTAGCCGAGGACCTGGCTGCCCAGCGGGAGTGGGGGGTGAGCCTGGCCCTGGCCCCCGGCTCCCTGGTAGGCTGGCCGGTCCACGACCAGAAGGCCCTGTGTAGCCTGCTGGACCTGGCTGCCATTGGTGTAACCCTGAACTCTTGGCAGGTGCTGGTGCCCCACAAGTCGGCTTCGAGGCTGGTGGGCCTGGGGCCTGGCTACACGGCCAGGCGGGTCGAGTCGGCCTGCCGTTTCTGCCCCCAGCGTGAGACCTGCTGGCGTAGACACTGATATGGGAGGATGTCTTTGACCAAGGCAGCTTTTATCTACTCAGAGAAACTGTGGGAGCGGGGACACGGAGAGGCCCATCCCCTCCAACCAGAGCGTCTCAAGCGCACCTATGAATTGCTGGGCGCCTACGGCGCTTTCGACAGCGAGGACTCTTTGCTGGTACCGGCGCGCCAGGCCACGTTGGAAGAACTTGGGCTCTTTCACAGCCAGGAGTACATCACGGCCGTCCAGAAGCTCAGCCGGGGAGAAGAAGGGGTCAACGCCGCCCGCTATAACTTTGGCAGCGGCGACAATCCCATCTTTGCTGGCATGTACGAGACAGAGGCCCTGAAGCTCGGGGCTGGGATGGTGGCCCTGGAACTGGTGCTCAGTGGGGAGGTCGAGGTGGCCTTTAGCTTCGCCGGAGGGATGCACCACGCCAGGCCAGCTTACGCTTCGGGGTTCTGCGTTTTCAATGATGTAGCCGTAGCCATCCACAAAATGTTGGCTGAGGGCCTGCGGGTGGCTTACATAGACATTGACGTTCACCACGGCGATGGGGTGCAGGCTGCCTTCTACGACAATGACCGGGTGCTGACCATCTCCTTCCACGAGTCGGGATATCATCTCTTCCCTGGGTCGGGTTTCGTGGAAGAGATAGGGAAGGGAGTAGGACGAGGTTACGCCGTCAACCTTCCTCTCGCTCCCTACACCGACGATGAAACCTACGTCTGGGCTTTTCAGGAGATTGTGCCGCTTCTGGTACAGAAATTCGATCCTGACATCGTGGTCACCCAGTTGGGCATTGACACTCACTATCAAGACCCCCTGGCTCACCTTTGCCTGACTACAGAGGGGTACGTTGCGGTTGTTGAGACCATCAAAAGTCTGGCTCCGCGCTGGCTGTCCTTTGGGGGCGGCGGCTACGAGCTTGACGTCGTGCCCAGAGCCTGGACTTTGGCCTACGGGGTGATGTGGGACAAAGAGTTCCCCGATGAGATACCGTCGCCCTACGCTGACAAGTATGGGCTGACTACTCTGCGGGATCACAAGAAGCCGTTCCTAGACGACTGGGTGAGGGACCAGGCCCGAAGCCAGGCTGAAGTCGGGGTAGAGACTCTTAAGAAAACGGTATTGAGGTCCATCCAGGGACGTGAGTAGGGGCGAAGGAGTAAAAGATTATGTTGTTTCTTCAACTGGGTATGCAAATTATCTCTCTGATTGTGGGTTTGTTAATAGCCCTGAGCGTGCACGAATGGGCTCACGCCTGGATGGCCAACAAGTTGGGTGATCCGACGGCCAAGGAGGCGGGGCGATTGTCCCTGAACCCTTTCGCCCACCTGGACCCCTGGGGCACCTTGATGCTGTTGGTAGTCGGTCTGGGTTGGGGCAAGCCCGTGCCCGTTGACGCTGAGCGGCTCCGCTACGGGCCTCAAAAAGGGATGGCCCTGGTCGGGTTGGCAGGACCGGCAGCCAATTTTATTGTGGCCTTTATGGTGGCCATCCCCCTCCGTCTGCACCTTGTGCCCTTTGTCCCCCGTTACATTTTTGACGTTATTCCCATATCCTTCGGGGAGATCCTCTCCTGGATGGTCTGGCTCAGTCTGGCTTTGGGTCTTTTCAATCTGATCCCTTTCGCTCCTTTGGACGGCTCGCGCATCTTTGCCGCCTTCTTGCCCTCACGTTGGTTTTACATCCTGGCCCGTTATGAACGCTATGCTCTGATCCTATTTTTCGTCCTGATCCTGATAGAGCGCTTCACCCGATTGGGCATTCTATCGAAGATGATTTTCCCGCCCATCGAGTTCCTGTGGTGGCAACTGGTGAACATGGCTCCGCCTTTCTTCTATTAGACTTAACAGGGTGCACGTTGCTGCCTGCAGTTTTGGAAAATTGGCAGCGCATGGTATAATATGACCCCTGACAGTGGGAACGGGGCTATCTGTTTGGTGGGACAACTGACATTTCCTGATCTTAGGAGGGATGGTGAAATTACACGAGTATCAGTCAAAGCGCATTTTTGCGCGTTATGGGGTGCCCATCCCCCGCGGCGATGTGGCTTCGACTCCTGACGATGCCTATAAAATCGCGGCGCGGCTGAAGGGACGGGTGGTAGTCAAAGCCCAGGTGCTGGTCGGCGGACGCGGCAAAGCCGGAGGGATCAAATTGGCCAAAGATGCCCCCGAGGCTGAGGCTAAAGCCAGCCAAATACTGGGTATGGATATTGGGGGTTTAAAGGTAAGGAAGGTTCTCATTGATGAGGCAGCAATGGATATCATCAGAGAGATCTATCTGGGGATAGTGATAGACCGCGCTGCCTGTTGCCCGGTGATGATGGCCTCGGCGGAAGGGGGCGTGGAGATCGAGGAAGTGGCCAAGGTGATGCCGGAGCGGATCTTTAAGGTTTCCATTGATCCCTTCCTGGGCTTGCGGGGCTATCAGGCCCGGGAGTTGGCCTTTGGCATCGGTCTGGAGAAGAGTTTAATATCGAGCTTTATAAGCATAGCGACGGGGTTGTACAACGCCTTTGTGGGTTGCGATGCCTCATTAGCTGAGATCAACCCTCTGTTAGTCACTGACCAGAGTGGCGGCCTCCCATCTCTGTCAGCTGTGGATGGCAAAATGATCATAGACGACAATGCCCTCTTTCGTCATTCTGACCTAACTGATATGCGGGATGTGGACGAGGAAGCTCTGGCGGAAACTGAAGCCAGATACTATGGTCTCAGCTACGTCAAGCTAGATGGCGAAATCGGGTGTATGGTCAACGGGGCAGGTCTGGCTATGGCTACCATGGACATCATCAAACTCTATGGTGGCATGCCGGCCAATTTCCTTGACATCGGCGGCGGAGCTCAGGCGGACAGAGTGGCTGCTGCCTTGCGCATCATCCTCGCTGATCCTAAAGTCAAGGCGGTGCTTTTCAACATCTTTGGTGGCATCACCCGTTGTGACGAGGTAGCAAAAGGCGTCTTGGATGCTCTCGAACAGGTGCCCACCGATGTGCCCATGGTCGCTCGTTTGGTGGGTACTAACGAGGAAGAAGGGCGGCGCATTTTGGCCGGTGCTAAAATGGCGACCGGCAGCACTCTGGTTGAGGCAGCCCAGAAGGCGGTGGAGTTGGCCCAGGCTCGTTAAGAAGCGGCACTATTGCACCACTCCTGCACCGCCTGTACCGCATTAAGAGCCTATCCGAAAACTAGCTGACCGGGCTCCCACGCCTGGCAATCCGGCGGCCCTTCGGCTGCGCCCTTCGACTTCACTCAGGACAAGCTCAGGACAGGCGTGGGGGCCGCCTCCGCTGGGTTTTCGGATGGACAATAAGTGATGCAACAGTGGTGATGGCGGTCCAGTCGCCGCAGGTAGCCAAGTTCTGGCAATGAAAAGCCCTCTTCTATTGGTGAAGTGAAGAGGGCTTTCGATTGCACGCAACTAGTCCAAGACAAACAGCAACAGGATGGCTACGGCCGTCACCACTGCGACCGAGGGAACTAGCATCCGATAGAGCGGACCCCACTGGGCCTGGAAATAATCTTTGGTCAGGGCCAAACAGAGATGCAACGGCGAGAGCAGCATGCCCGCAAAGCCACCAGCAAAGGCAAAGACGGCATAATTCAGATGAACTGCGTTGCCAACTATAATGGGATGGAGGAGAGGGAAACTGATACCCACAGCCGCCGAGATCATACCGGTGGACAAGCCGGCTGCGAAAGGCACGACAAAGATGACGATTTGTGGAGGGAGCCCCAGTGAGGTGAAAGCGGCAGGAATGGTCGAGGCGGCACCGGTGGCCTCGACCATTCGCTTGAAAAGCATGACTCCAATCACCAACAGAGCCATCCTGGGTGAGAGTCCCTGCCGTAGTATGCCACCCCACGTCCGAAGGGAGAGCCGATGCAGCAAGCCAGCCAGGAGGATCGTCACGACCAGGCTGAGGGCCAACTCGATCCGGAAAACCAATGTCAGGAGGATGACCAGAACGATGGGCCAGATGCTAAAGGCCAGGACGCCAGCACTCCGCCAGAGGCTGGCTGGTCCACTCTCTGGCTCTCTCTCCTTCTTTTCTGGGTTGATCTGCCGCAAGCCGAAAAGAACTCCGGCGATAATGGCTCCTAAGGTGAGGGGGACCTGGGCTGGTACCAAAGTCGCCAGGGGGATGCTCAGCAGCGCTCCGGCCAGTACCAGGCCAGAATAGAGGGGTAAGACGTACTCCCAGATATGCCGGAACCAGTAATTGATGTAGGTTTTCTGTTCAGGTCTCAGCTTCAAATTGGTGCCAATCCCCTCGACCAGAGGGGCGGAAAACATTGCCCCGCCCAACATCGGCAGCAAGCCGATGAGAGCAGGGACAATGGGCAGAATGAGTCGGCTGTCTTGGATCAGGGCTTCCAGCGAGCGAACCAGTCTCTCCGTACTGGCGATAGCCTTCAGGAGTTCGCCCAGAACCATGATCAGCAGCACAGCCGCCATCAGGCGTAGTGTCTCTGTATCAAGGATAGTAGCGATGCCCTGTTGGGTCAGGTCCACAATACTCTGGCCGAACAGCAAACCCAGCAGCACGGAACCCAGAAGTAGAGCGTAGCTCAGGTCCCATTTCCGGACCAAGAAGAAGACGATTAAGGTAAAGACAAGAATCAGTTGGAGCATGTTGTAGCCTCCCCAATGTTACCAGAAAAACAGCCGATTGACAAGAAGCAGAGAGTATGGTAAAATAGGAACGCTGTTCCACAATGTGAAATACCAACTCTAAGCCGTCCGTGGGTGTGAGACATAGCAGAGAAGCAAACTGGGCCTCAAGGTACCGAATAGGTGACCGATTGATGAAGAAAAAGGGCCAGGCCTCCACTCTCCGGTCTGTAGATCGAGCAATAGCCGTTTTGAAAGCTTTCAGCGAAGAGAAGCCAGAGCTAGGGGTGACGGAACTCAGCCGGCAGTTAAAGCTTCCCAAGAGCACCGTGTATCGGCTTCTAGCCTCGCTTCACCGAGAGGGAATCGTAGACCAGGATCCCGAGACGGAGAAGTATCGTTTGGGCATCGAGTTGGTTCACTTGGCGGGGTTGGTTCTGAAGCAGATAGACGTGCGGCAGGTGGCGCGGCCCTATCTTCAGTCTCTGGCCGAGGCCTCTGAGGAGACCGTCAATCTCACGGTACTGACCGGCGATGGTAAAGTGATCAATATTGATGGGATCTCCAGCCCGCGGATGGTGCGCAACGTCGGTTGGATCGGACGAGAAATGCTCCCCCATTGTATTTCTAGCGGCAAGGCCTTGTTGGCTTACCTGCCGCAGCAACGGTTGGAGCGCATCTTGGCCAGGGGACTCCCGCGCTTCACGGAGAAGACCATCGTTGATCCCATTCGACTGCGAGAGGAGATGAAGAAGGTCCGTCAGCAAGGGTATGCTGTGGCCCAGGAAGAATTGGAAATAGGGCTGAGCGCAGTGGCAGCGCCGATTTGGAACCACGAGGGGGAAGTGGTCGCTGCCGCAAGTGTTTCTGGCCCTTCTTTTCGTCTCTCTTCGGGGAAGATACCCGTGTTGGCTGAACTTACCAGGCGGGCTGCCAACGAGATATCGCACCAGTTGGGGTATGCTGGAGAAGAATGATAAATCAAATGCAAGGAGGCATTCTACAATGAGCGTTGAGGCAACGCTGATAACGCGTCCTGTCCTGAGCAAAGCTGGCCCTGAGCAAAGTCGAAGGGTCGAAGGGGTAGCGACGCGTTCCTCGGGACAGTGGTACAAAGACCTGTGGAAACACGATCCTGCGATTCACCGTCTCCTCCAGGAAAGCGAGAGCTTTGAGGTCGGGCGGGAGAGGCTGTTCAACTACCTGAAAGACCTGGAGTGGAAGTACCGATGTGGGCAACTTGGCGGCCACAAGTTGGAGTGGGCCACAGCCATGGAGGCTCTGAAGGTTTTCTACAATATCCTCTCGCCCCGCAATGAGCAGATAGCGGGTTTTGGGACATTGACGTATCTGTGGCGGCTGGCGCGCGGGGATGAGACGGTCCAGGATGAGATCGGCCCCGGATTCATCGAAGAGTTCAAGCATCTCTTCAAAGCGATTAACGGCCGGGCCGGATTGGCTCAGGGCTGGTTGGGGCCTGTCTTGGCCGATGAGGGTATCGAGGCGGTAGACTTCCGGCAGATAGAAGGACGAGCAGCCGGTCAGGCTCGCTCCGGCTATCTGGACCGTGTGGCGGAGAAAGTGTTTGCCCTCATCCGGCGACACCCTACAGGTTTGGACCCAGCTCTCGTTGCTAAGAGAGAGAAAAATCGCCAGAGGATCCTGGATCACTTTGATGCGACTCCTCATCATTGGAACAACGCCTCCTGGCAACTGCGCTATATCCTCCGAGATATGGAGGGTCTGGAGCACCTGAAGCAGTTGGTGCCCCTCAAAGATGAAGAAATCGAGGCCGTAACCCTGGCCATCGAGAACCAGATCCCCTTTGGTATCACCCCGTACTATCTCTCCCTGTTCGACTTTGAATCGGCCGGGCGCGAGGTAGATGCCCAGGTTCGATCACAGGTGATTCCGCCGTTGCACTATGTGCATCGCATGATGGAGCACCGGGACGACCGGGAGTACTACTTCGATTTCATGGGTGAGCATGACACCTCTCCTGTTGATCTGGTGACTCGGCGTTATGCTACGATCGCTATCATAAAGCCCTACGATACCTGTCCTCAGATTTGTGTCTACTGCCAGCGCAACTGGGAGATCACTGGTCCCATGATGCCGGGAGCTATGCCCTCCGATGAACAACTGGAGAAGGCTCTGGATTGGTTCGCCGCCCACCCTGCCATACGGGACGTATTGATCACTGGCGGTGATCCCCTGTTCCTCAGCGACCGCCGCATCAAGTACATCAACGACCGGCTGAGTGCCATGGACCATGTGATCAATATCCGTTGGGCCAGCAGGGCGCCGGTGACCGTGCCCATGAGGATCACCGACGAGCTGGCCGAGCTCCTGGGCAGCTACATCGAGCCCGGTCGTCGGAATGTGTGTTTTGTTACTCACATTGAGAGCGCGGCCGAGATCACGCCGGAGTTGGCCGAGGCGGTTTTCAAACTGCGCCGACAGGGCATCTATGTCTACAATCAGCAGGTCTTCACGGTGGAAACCAGTCGCCGCTTCCAGACCGTGGCCAACCGTATCGCTATGAAGAAGGTGGGAGTGGATCCCTATTACACTTTCTATCCCAAGGGCAAAGAAGAAACCAAAGACTACCTGACCCCGCTGGCCCGTGTGGCCCAGGAGCGCAAGGAGGAGGCCAGATTGTTGCCTGGCATCTTCCGCACCGACGAGCCGGTTTTCAACGTCCCCCGCCTGGGCAAGAACCACATCCGCGCCTGGCAGGACCGGGAGTTGGTTGCCATCCGTCCTGACGGCCGCCGCGTCTACCTCTGGCACCCTTGGGAAAAGGGGATCACGCCTATGGAACCCTGGCCCTATGTGGACAATCCCATCTACGAGTACCTGCAAGAGCTGGAGAGACTGGGTGAGGACCCGGCCGAGTATGAGAGCATCTGGTACTATTATTAGGTCTTTGCATGAGCACACCCACTAGTCCAATTGAACAGTTCGAGGCAACCGGCTCTCACTTCGAGGTCGGGTTTGCCATTGGGAAACGGTTTGCCGAACAGATTCATCGGCTGTTTGACAACTATCGTTTCCTCCAGCATCAGGTCTGGCCTTATCACCGCACTCCAGAAGGACAGGCGAGATATCAGGAACTCCTTGACCTGAACCGGGCTCGCTATCCAGACTACTTTGCTGAGCTCGAGGGGTTGGCCCAGGGGGCCGGACGGCCATTCGCAGACCTGTTCCTGGCCAACATGAGGGGAGAATACCGGGAGTATCTCTACGGCCTCTACGCTCACGGGTGTTCCGACTGTGCCGTGGTCACGGACGAGATGGCCCTGATTGGCCACAACGAAGATGGCGAACCTGAGTTTCGAGGCAACATGTACGCTGTTCACGCCAGGGTCGAGGGCAAGCCCGCTTTCACTGCGCTCTCGTATCCCGGATTCCTCTGTGGCAACGCTTTCGGCTTCAACGCCGAGGGCGTGTGTTTCTCCGTTGACAACGTCCGGCCTCGGGACGCCAGGGTGGGAGTAGGCCGGCACTTTATCGCCCGTTCTCTCCTGGAGGCGCACTCTCTGGACGATGCTATCGAGCGGGTGACGGTGCCGGGACGGGCCCTGGGCTTTAGCTACACCATTGGTTCCGTGCGCGAACGGCGGATTGTGCACGTAGAGGTTGCGCCAGGGACCCACCACGTCTATGAGATCCGAGGTTGTTACTTTCACGCCAATCACTATCAAGAGCTCACCGATGTGGATCAGATCATCGGACCTTCTAGCAGGGCGCGTGTGGAGCGGGCCAGCCTGCTACTTCAAGACAGTCCTCCTCTGGACGACGCGGGGATACTAGTAGTCCTTGGGGACCAAGCAAACGAGAGGTATCCAATCTACCGCACGGTCGCCTCTCCGGACGAAGATACTACACTCTGCACTGCACTATTCGACTTGGATAGTCGCAGACTAAGAATATACACAGATCACCCCGTGCTAGCGCCGAAGGAATTTATCGAGTTCACCATATAGCGGTTTGCCAGCCCCCTTTTAGCGGGATGTGGTGGCTCGCTATGTTGCTTATGTTTACCAACGCGCCAGGAGAGTACGGCCATTGGTTGCATGGCCGAGTATAACACCACCCATTTTCTATGCCAAATCGCCCCATTGCAAACTGCCTCATGCTACCGACAGTCTTGGGGATATACCTCAGAGATTCCTCTGGACTCCTCCGGTGCCGATTGACAATGAGCACAAAGTGTGATACAATCGGGAACGTCGTTCCGTAAAGTGAAATAGGTGCAAAAGGCCCCTGCCGGAAATCTTAAAGCAATGAGTTGAGGAGGTACTCATCATGAAGAAGAAACTATGGATCATCTTGTTGGCGTTTGCGTTGGTGCTCACTGCCTGTGGAGGTGAATCTGGGGGCACAGCACCTCCCCCTGCATCGGCTTTGCCTACACCTACCCCTATCCCCATTATTCCCACCCCGACACCCCTTCCTCCTCCACCCACACCTACTCCTTTGCCTACCAATACGCCGGCCCCAGAAGGGGCTAAAGTCACACCGGCTCCGGCCGTCACCGACATCATGGTGGAAATTCCGGCTGGCCCCTTTACCATGGGCACTGACTCCGGTGAGCCCAACGAGGCTCCAGCCCACGAGGTTGATCTGCCGGCCTTTATGATAGACAAGTTCGAGGTGGCCAACGCCGACTTTGCTGTCTTTGTCGAAGCCACTGGCTATGAGACTTACGCTGAAAAGCAAGGTGCTACCGGTTGGCGTGCAGCTTATACTGAGGGCAAAGACAGCCATCCGGTGGTGTACGTGACCTTTGACGATGCCCTGGCCTATTGCACCTGGGCTGGTAAGCGCTTGCCCACTGAGGCCGAGTGGGAGAAGGCAGCGCGAGGCCCCGAGGGCTTTCTCTTCCCGTGGGGCAACGACTGGGATCCCACCAAAGCCAACGTCAAGGAGAGCGGCCTGCGCGGGACGGCCACCGTTGGCAGTTACCCTCCCAATGGCTATGGTCTTTGCGACACGGCAGGCAACGTGTGGGAATGGGTAGACTCACCCTACGAGGCCTATCCCGGCAGCGATTATCAGGATTCCAAATATAGCCCTGACCTGCGCGGACTTCGGGGTGGCGGTTGGTTTGACGACGAAGCGCAGGTGCGCGCCACCAATCGCAACGCTGGCGACCCGACCATCACTGCCAATGACGACATTGGTTTCCGTTGTGCGCGATAGCTGTGTCCTGAGCGTGTCGAAGGGCCGATGGCAATGGCAGAAGGCTAATGGCAGATAGCAGATAGCTTACAGTTACTATCGGCTATCAGCCAGCAGCTATCGGCTATTGCCTATCACTATCTGCCATTAGCCAAGAGATCTCTTGGAAAGTCGAGCGAGAGGCTCTTTGACGGGTAGCAGGCCAATCATATTAGCTGTCTTGAGGCGGATGACGCCCAACCTGGTTGGGCTGCTACCCATTTCCGAGAGAACTCCCAAAAGAAAGGAGGGATGCCTGGCGAACCAACTGTAATTTGCCTAGTTTACAGGAACGCGACACGAATTTCACTTTCAACAAAATTGAGGAGGAGACAAAATGAGCAAGAAGTTACTGAATCTGTTGTTGGTCATCATGATGCTGGCGGTTTTGGTGCCGACGGCATTGGCAGCGCCGCCAGCGCAGGAGGGCCAGGACTACGTCGTTGTAGCCGATGACTGGCTGAGCAAGCTGGCTGACAAGTACCTGGGCAACCCCCTCGCCTATCCGGCCATCACCAACTACACCAACCAGAAGCAAAAAGAAGATAGTAGCTACGCCAAGATCACCGACTCTGACCTGATTGAGGTGGGCTGGAAGATCTACATCCCCAGCGCGGCTGAAGCGACAGCTTACCTGGAGGCTCCCACGGTGAAGACGGTAGCCACAGGCGAAGACACCATCAAGATAGGCGGCGTCGGGCCGCTCTCGGCCCCCGGCACCGTGGTGGGTGGCATCGGCATGAAGTTCGCCATGGAACTGGCCGTAAAAGACATCAACGATGCCGGTGGAGTGCTGGGCAAGCCCGTTGAGTTGGTCTTCGCTGATACTGAGGGCCTCCCTGAGCGCGGCGCGGCTATTGCTGAGCGCATGATCACCGAGAACAAGGTCGTCGCCATCACCGGCGAGTATCACAGCTCCGTTGGCCTGGCTGAGCTCGAGGTCTGTCACACCTACGGGATCCCCTGCCTCTTCTCAGAGACCTGGTCTGACAAGATCACCGCGAGTGGCTATCCGGAGGTCTTCCGCATTGCGCCGGCCTCGAGCATGACCTCTCGTGCAGTGGTGGATTGGCTGGCCAAGGTTGGGGTGAAGCGGGTGCAGCTCATTGCCGAGACCACAGACTTTGGCACTGGCATGGCCGAAACACAGAAAATGCTTTTGGAGGAGATGGGCGTCGAGGTTCTCGATACCATCTTCATCGAGATGGGTACCGAAGACTTTACGGCTATTCTCACCCGCATCCAAGCTATAGACCCGCCACCGGACGTCGTCAGTGCCGAGGCCGTGACCGGCGAGACCAGCTACAACCTGGAGCAGCAGATGGCTGAGCTGGGTGTCGCCCCCACTGGGACCACCATGGGCATCGGCAACCAGGTCGCCGTCCAGCCAGAGTTCTGGGAGAGCGTACCCAATGGCAACTACTTTGTGTTCACCCACGTAGGGTTGGCTCCCACGCTCTTTAACGAGACCACCAACAAAGTGGCCGAGGCCTATAGGGCGGAATTCGACACCGAGCCCCCCAGCTATGTGCTGGAGTCCTACGATAGCCTGTGGATCCTGGCCGACGCCATCGAGCGGGCAGGTACGACTGAGCCCACGGCCTTGATTGATGCCCTGGAAGACACCGACATCAATCTGGCCCAGGGGCGCTACTGGTTCAAGTACGGCAGCAAGAACCCGCTGCCGACCGATGGCAGCGTGCCCGCCTACATGTGGCACCAGTGGCCTGATCCGGCGGTCCTGGTGTTGCAGTACTTTGAGCCCAATCAGGCTGGGATGGAAGCGGCTGTGGTCTGGCCTGAGGTCTACCAGACTCACGGCACGACTTACATCCCTTATGGCACAACACCGTAGTCATCCTGTTTGGTGTGCGTTTGCAGATGAAGAGGAACAGCCCTGGTTTTATTGGGGCTGTTCCTCAATCCACGTTGTACTTGGAGGCTGGAGGAGAACCTAATGGGAAGTATTCATCCGGTCGTTGTCATCTGGCTGGCGCTGGCCGGACCGGTGTGGGCAGCCATTGGTGCCTGGAGGTTACCCCGGGTCTACCGGCGAAAAGGGCTCGACGACTCGCAAGCCAGGCTCGTCGGTGGATTGGGGGGATTGACTCTGGGCCCCCTATGTGTGGCGCCGCTGTGGTATTTTACCCCTGACCTGGAGCGTTGGTATTGGGGAGGGGGGCCAGGGATACTGGCAGCCCTGGAACTTTACGCTTTGTTCGCCGCCCTGGACCCCGGCAACCTGTGCGTCACGAACGCGAACTATGTCGCCAACCAGATCAGCAATGGGTTGGTTATTGGTTTCATCTACGCCCTGATGGCCGTCGGGCTGACGCTCATCTATTCAGTCCAGGGGGTCATCAGTTTTTGCCATGGGCAGTTTTACATGCTGGGCGGCTACGTTTCCTACTATCTGCTGCAGCTTGTTTGGGACGTGAACCCCATTGTAGGTGTCCCGGTGGCCGGGCTGGCCACCATGCTGCTTGGTTTCGTGTTTGAGCGTCTGTTTATACGCCCAATGCACCTGGGCCAGATCGAGCGCACTGGCGAGTATGCGATCCTCATCACATTCGGCTTTGGATTCTTCTTGCAGTATACGGTCCTGGCGGCGGTTGGCCCGTTTTCCCAAAAGACCGCCCCCTACTTGGGCCTGGGCAGCTTTAAGCTGGGACCACTTAACCTGATTCCTAATCGGCTGGTGGCGGCGGCCATCGGCATTGTGTTGATCGGCGTGCTGCTTTATGTCCTCAATCGCACCTGGATGGGCAGGGCGCTACGGGCGGTGAGCATGGACAAGCAGGCGGCCGCTGTCGTGGGGGTCAACCCGCTAACGATGAACACCCTCGCCTTTGGTATTGGCACCATGCTGGCCGGTATGTCGGGCGCGGCACTGATTCCGGTCTTTACCTGGGTGCCCTGGGTCGGCGCGCCCGCGGCCACCCGTTCCTACGTCATTATCGTCCTGGGAGGCATGGGATCGGTTCCAGGGGCGCTCTTTGGCGGATTGATCATCGGCCTGGTTGAGGCGCTAGGCGCGGGCTGCTACCCCGATCCGAGCAAGGGAGCTGCCTATAAAACGGCCTTTGGACTGGTTATCTTTGCCTTGATGCTGCTCCTGCGGCCGACCGGGTTGTTTGGGAGGGAGCTATGAGTCACCGCATTGACAGCCCTTTGACGGGCTCGGGATACTACCGTTGGGTTGCGGCGGGGGCGTTGATTGCGTTGCTGTTGCTGGCCCCTCTCTACCTGAACCGCTTTCCGTACCAAATGGGGGTGATGACCGGGGCCTTCTTCTACGCCATTCTGGCCTCCAGTTGGGCGCTGTTGGCCGGGGTAGCTGGGCAGTTTTCCTTCGCGCACATGGCCTTGACTGGCCTTGGTGCCTACACGGCTGGCTTGCTGGGCCGAGATATGGGTACGTCGCCGCTGACTGGTATCATCGCCGGCACGCTGTTGGCCGGGGTAGTGGGCTTGATCATTGGCCTGTTGTGCTTGCGCCTGCGCGCCGCTTATCTGGCGCTGTTTACCATTGCCTTTTCGGAGATCTTTCGTATCGTTCTCCTCACCGAGTTCCAGTACACGGAGGGGAGCAATGGGCTGCAACTGGCGCCGCTGTATAAAGGCATTACCTCTTTAATAGAGTATTACATCACCCTCGGCTTGCTCCTGGGCACAATGGGGCTGATGTATTGGCTGGCCAGTTCACGCTTTGGGTTGTTTGTGCGAGCTATGCGTGAGGACGAAGAGGCTGCGTCCGCCATGGGTGTGAACGTGGTCCGCTACAAAGTGTTGGTCTTTGTCATCACCAGCATGATCATCGGACTGGCTGGGTCTGTCTTCTACCATCAGGTAGGCATCATTACTCCCAACACGATGGAGATTTTGCAGATGTCTCTGGTAATCGCCATGGCCGTCATCGGTGGCATGGAGAGCTTGCTGGGGGCGGCCATCGGTGCTTTCCTCAGTCGCATCAGTTTGGAGGTGCTGCGTGAGATCAACATCCTGGGCGTGCATATCGAATTTGGCGCCTGGCGGTACGCCGCTTTCGGCCTGTTGTTGATGTTCACTCTGCGCTTTGCACAAAATGGCCTGCTCTATCCCATCATTGATCGGCTGTTTCTGCGGAGGGCGCGCGAGGAGACGGTGGCCAAACGGAAGCAGGTGGCGGAGGTGGAGTCATGATCGAGCTTGATGTGCGCAAGGTCTACAAGAGCTTTGGCGGCCTTCAGGCCTTGAACGGCGTTTCATTTCAAATCCGTGGCCCAGAGTTGATTGGGTTGATTGGCCCCAATGGTGCCGGCAAGACGACGTTGACCAATGTGTTGGATGGGGTGTACAAGCCAACGGGCGGTCAGGTTTGGTTCAACGGCGAGCGGATTGACGGCCTGCCACCTTACGAGATCGCTCGGCACGGTATCGGCCGCACCTTCCAGGTGACGCGCGCTTTCCGGCGGATGACCGCGCTAGAGAACCTGTTGGTGCCGGCTATGGCTCTCCACCCGACAGCCCGCAAACGGGATTTCAATGAAAGGGCTATGGAGGTGCTCGAGTTCCTGACCATAGAGCACCTGGCCAAGGATTATGCCCGCAGTCTGTCGGGTGGACAGCAGAAATTGCTGGAATTGGGACGGCTTTTGATGCTCGACCCCGACATCATCATCCTCGATGAGCCGTTCGCTGGCGTTCACCCCAAATTGATGGAGACCATCTACGAGTACATCGCCGAGGTGCACAAGCAGGGTAAGGCTTTCATCATCATCAGCCACGACATGGACTCCATATTCACGCTCAGCAAGCGGTTGCTGGTGCTGAACTTTGGGGATCTGATCGCCGATGGGGATCCTAGTGAGGTCAAGCACGACCCTGTGGTCATTGAAGCCTATCTGGGCGAAGAGGAAGAGGAGGCCGGTCCAGCTATGGTTGAGACCTATCTAGGGAAGGACAAAAAAGATGCTTGAGGCAAGAGACCTGTACGTTGGTTACTATAAGGACTTGAACATCTTACAAGGGGTCTCGTTCACAGCCCAGAAGGGGAAAATAACCACTGTCCTGGGGGCCAACGGCGTGGGCAAGTCTACTCTCCTCAAGGCTATCTATGGCTTCTTGAGACCGAGCAGCGGGGAGGTCCTTCTTGAGGGAAAGAATATTATGGGAACGCCTACCTACGAGTTGATCAATCGGGGCGTTTCATATATCCCCCAGCAACCGGGCATATTCCGCTGGATGTCGGTGGAAGAGAACCTGGAGATGGGCGCCTGGCCTTTCAAGCGGGACAAAGCGCGTATCAAGCGCAAGCTGGAAGAGAACTATGAACGCTTTCCGCTCCTCAAAGACAGGCGCAAGTCGCCGGCCGGTGAACTGTCGGGCGGTATGCAGCGCATGGTGGAGGTCGGTCGGACGTTGATGACCGACCCCAAGTTGATCTTGGTGGACGAGCCGACGGCCGGACTGGCCAAGTTGCTGTCTCAGGAAGTGTATGAGATACTGGTTCGTCTGCGGGATGAGGAGGGGATGACCATTATCCTGGTGGATCAGGAGATCCGGCAGGCGCTAAAGATCGCTGATTACGTTTATGTGCTGGAATTGGGCCGCAACAAGTTTGAGGGGCCGGTGGAAGAATTCACCGACCTCAAAAAGGCGCTGTGGGTCTGACCACGTTTCCTCCTCTTTTAGATTGACGGGTGTGCTGAACATCGGTCAGCATTGACCTATACCGCCTGTGCTGCAATCACCACTGTTGCGGTGCAGGAGTGGTGCAATAGTGGTCCTTGCAACCTGGTGCTGACCGGCACACCCGTCACATTGACTAGTCGCTTTATAGGGGGGGACGCACAAAAGTGTGGGCGGGACGGGGGCAACCTGTACCGCCTGTACCGCAATCGCCACTGTTGCGGTGTAGGGGTGGTGCAACAGTGGTAGATGAAAATTGGTGGTGGCAAGGGGGCCACTAATATTAGTGAAAAAGCCCCCTTCTGTTGAATGATGAAGGGGGTTGATTTTATCTGGAGGTTTCTTGAATGAGCATTCTGGTTGATGAGACCACGCGCCTTGTGGTGCAGGGTATCACTGGTCGGGAGGGAGAGTTTCACACCCGCCGCATGATCGAGTACAGCACCAGTGTGGTAGCCGGAGTGACGCCGGGCAAAGGCGGCGGCTGGGTGAACGGTGTGCCTGTTTTTGACACCGTCAAGGAAGCTGTGGCTTGTAAAGGAGCTAATACTTCCATCGTCTTTGTACCAGCTCGCTTCGCTCCCGATGCCATGTACGAGGCGGCTGATGGAGGTATCTCCCTCATCGTCTGCATCACCGAAGGGATTCCCATTCTTGATATGCTCAAGGTACGGGCTTACCTGGATCAAAAGGGAGTGCGTCTGATTGGCCCCAACTGCCCTGGTGTGATCACCCCTGGTGAGTGCAAGGTAGGCATCATGCCAGCTTATATTCACACGCCGGGCCTTGTGGGGGTGATCTCGCGCAGCGGCACTCTCACCTACGAGGTTGTCAATGAACTGACCCGCCAAGGCCTGGGACAGAGTACCTGCGTTGGTATTGGGGGCGACCCCATCATCGGGTCCGACTTTATTGATATACTTACTCTCTTTGAAGAGGATCCTCTGACGGAGCAAGTGGTGCTCATTGGTGAAATTGGTGGCAGCGATGAGGAACGGGCGGCTGACTTTATCGCTACCCATGTGACAAAGCCTGTGATAGCATTCGTCGCCGGACGCACTGCACCACCTGGCAAACGGATGGGCCACGCCGGAGCCATCATCTCCGGAGGCACGGGCACAGCAGTCGAGAAGATCGAGGCCCTTGAGGTGGTGGGAGTTGAGGTGGCTCGGCACCCGGCTGAAATCGCCGAGTTGGTGGCCCGTAGAAGGTGAAGCGCATCAGACAACGTAGTCACCCATCTGGAGAGAGAGAGAGATGAGCTATTGGCGGAAGCCTCTTGATACAGAAGGTCTAAAAATCCCTTGGGGCAATGTCCAGGTTCTAAAAGAGCGGTGTAAAGGCTGTGGCTTCTGCGTGGAGTATTGCCCTCGGCAAGTGTTGGAGGTCTCAGAGGAGTTCAATTCCAAGGGCTACCATCCTCCCTACGTCAAAGACAGTGACGATTGTGTCTCCTGCGGCCTATGTGAGATGCTTTGTCCCGAGTTTGCCATCTATCGGGTGGAAGAAGAGAGGGAGGTGAGGGCATTGTGAGCCAGAGTGGGGTTCTGAACGGTGAGTTCTTCATGATGGGCGACATCGCTTGTGCCGAGGGGGCCATAAGCGCTGGTTGCCGTTTTTTTGCTGGCTATCCAATCACCCCGGCCACCGAGGTCGCTGAGCGCATGAGCTACCGGATGCCTGAGGTGGGCGGCACCTATATCCAAATGGAAGATGAACTCGGCTCTATGGCTGCTGTGCTGGGAGCCTCCTGGGGTGGGGTCAAAGCCATGACAGCCACTTCAGGCCCGGGTTTCAGTCTTATGATGGAGAACCTGGGGTTGGGCATCATGACTGAGACCCCTTGCGTGTTAGTCAACGTTCAGCGGGCCGGGCCGTCCACTGGCCTGCCTACCCTGGCAGCCCAGGGAGATATGATGCAGGCCCGCTGGGGTACCCATGGCCCCTACGAGATCATTGCCCTGGCCCCCAGTTCTCCGCAAGAGCTTTTCGATCTTACCATCAAGGCTTTTAACCTTTCAGAGAAATACCGCCTTCCGGTACTGGTCATGACGGACGCTGAGGTCGGTCACATGACAGAGAAGGTGGTCATCCCCCCGCCTGAGGAAATTGAACTTTACCTCCGCCGCCTGGCCACTGTTTCCCCTGAAGAGTACTTGCCTTTCAAAGCCAATGAAGACCTGGTACCGCCTATGGCCAACTTTGGCCAAGGTTATCGCTTCCACGCTACAGGCCTCACCCACGACGAGCGGGGCTATCCGGCCACGGCCGATGACAGCGCGCAGTGGGCCCTGATCCAACGCCTGATAGACAAGATTCAGGTCAATAAGCACGACATCATCCAACTGGAGGAGGATGGCCTGGAGGATGCCGAGGTGATCATCTGCTCCTACGGTATCTCGGCGCGCACGGCCATGTGGCCTATGGAGTTGGCTCGGAAGGAAGGGATCAAAGTCGGGTTGCTGCGGCTGGTCACCGTCTGGCCCTTTCCAGAAGAACGGGTGAGAGAGCTGGCTGGGAAAGCGAAAGCTTTTGTGGTGCCCGAATTGAATTGGGGCCAGATTTCTTTAGAAGTGGAGCGTTGCGCGGCTGGCCAGGCAGAGGTTATCCTGGTACCGCACCCCGGGGGTGATATCCATGAGCCGGGGAGGGTTCTGGAGGCCATCAGAGAAGCAGCACGCAGGTAGCAGCCCTGTACCGCCTGTACCGCCATAGCGCCACTATTGCACCACTGTTGCGGTGTAGACGGCATAGGTGGTGCAACAGTGGTGAAGGAGTGAAAGACTTGGAACCTGAAAGACATCCAATGGATGATCTCC
>SOHZ01000219.1 GCA_004377365.1 Anaerolineales bacterium
ACCTCATTGGATAAATCGAGGATGGACCAGATTGGCTCTTGATCACTATATCTAGCATCACTTTGATACGCAACGGAATCAATTGCACAATTGAAAACTCTCGCCCACCCTATGCGCGATTCGGATGTCCAAAATGGCCTTTCGTGAACGGTTCAAGCCAGTTTTCGGGCCGAAGTTGGCTCTCTCGTGAGCGAATCGGTAGTTCCAAGTTTCAGTTGTGCTATTATCTCGACGGTGTTCAAAGGTCATGCTAGGAGTGAATCGCGGCCAACTACTACATGCAGGGGTAAGCCCGCCTTTATTTGGCCGACAGCATGGAGCGTCCCTTCATCCCCATGTCCCAACCGTGTAACGCTCACTGATTCGGCAGGCCCCATTGCCAAAAATGGCCGCTTGTGGTATAGTAATGGCGGAACATTTTACAGGAGGAGGAACATGAATGCAATTAAACGGGTGATCCTTATCATCCTGGACAGCATGGGGGTGGGGGAGTTGCCCGATGCGGCGGAATACGGCGACGAGGGCTCCCACACCCTGGCCAATACGGCCAAAGCGGTGGGCGGCCTCTCACTGCCCCACATGCAAGAGCTGGGCTTGGGCAACATCACCACTATCGAAGGGGTGCCGCCCTGCGATGAGCTGTTGGGTGCCTACGGGCGTATGGCCGAGGCTTCCAAAGGCAAAGACACCACCACCGGCCATTGGGAGATGGCTGGCATCTATTCGCCTCGCCCCCTGCCGACCTATCCCAATGGCTTCCCCAAAGAGCTGATCGAGGAATATGAGCGGCGCATCGGGCGCAAGATCCTGGGCAATTATCCCCGCTCGGGCACGGTCATCATCCAGGAACTGGGCGAGGAGCATGTGCGCACCGGCTACCCCATTGTCTACACCTCGGCCGACAGCGTCTTCCAGGTGGCGGCCCACGAGGAGGTCATCCCCATCGAGGAACTATATCGCATTTGTCAAATCGCCCGTGAGATGCTGGTGGGCGAGCACGCCGTGGGACGGGTCATCGCCCGGCCTTTTATTGGGGAACCGGGGAATTTTGCCCGTACCGAGCGGCGCAAGGATTTCTCCCTCTTGCCTCCAGAGCCCACTCTGCTGGACCGCCTGGTGGCGGCCGGGCACCCGGTCATGGGGGTGGGCAAGATCGAGGACATTTTCGCCCACCGGGGGCTTAGCCAGTCGGTCCACAGCTCCAACAACATGGCCTGCGTTGACCAAACCCTGGTTTTCATACAGGAAAGCCACGGAGGGCTCATTTTCGCCAACCTGGTGGACTTTGACATGCTGTGGGGCCACCGCAACAACCCCCAGGGCTACGCTGGTGGCCTGCAAGATTTCGATCGCCGCCTGCCAGAGATCATGGAGGCCATGACAGCTCAGGACATCTTGTTTTTGACTGCCGACCACGGCAACGACCCTACCACCCCCAGCACCGACCATTCGCGGGAGTATGTGCCTCTTCTGGCTTACGGTAGCATGGTCAAACCGGGTGTGGACCTGGGCACAAGGGAGACTTTTGCCGACCTGGGAGCTACAGTGGCCGAGTTGCTGGGCATTGAGCCGTTGCCCTTCGGCACCAGCTTTGCAGGGGAGCTCTTGGGTGAGTAGTGGAGGAAATAGCAATGTGGGATGACCCGTGGTTGATTGTTGCTCTCGTTCTGATGTTCATCGGTTTGTTGGGGGTGATATTGCCCCTGGTGCCTGGCATTCTCCTTGTCTATCTGGCCGCTTTGCTCTACGCTGTCATTGAGGGCTTTGCCAAGATAGGACCCATCACCCTGGCCGTGCTGACCGTTTTAACCGTGGTCGGTGTCACGGCTGACATCTGGGTCAGCAGCCTGGGGGCCAAGGTTGGTGGGGCTTCTGTGTGGGCGTTGCTGGGAGGTCTGGTCCTGGGTTTGGTGGGGCTCATCTTCTTCAGCCTGCCTGGGGCCATTGTGGGCGCTGTCGCCGGTGTCGTCGCTGTGGAGATGTGGCGAGTGGGAGACTGGCAAAAAGTGCTCAAGTCCGGCGGCGGCTGGCTCATAGGTTGGCTGCTTTCCACCGTGGTGCAGCTCTCCATTGCTTTGATCATGATCGCCATCTTTCTCTGGCAGGTGAGGCAGGGCTGAGGTACAGATTGTAAAGCGTCCCAGACCTCCGAGGTTTTGACCACAGATTTGGGCATGTCGTGGCAAAAAAAGGCTGATTGGAAGCCTCAAGCGAGCATGATTAAGGAAACCTCGGAGGTCTTCAAATGGCTACCCGCTTATGAGACAACTACGTGGCACTGAGCTGAAGCGTTTTCTCCGTGGATATCGCAAAACCTATCCGACGGAGCGACACATTGTCCTTTTGCTCCAGAGCGTGGAGTATCCGGTCAACGTCGGCTCCACCTTTCGCATAGCCGACGCCTGTGACGTCGAGGAAGTCATCCTGACCGGTATCACTCCAACTCCACCTCATCCGACCATCAGCAAGGTAGCACGGGGCAAAGAGCAGCGGGTGAGGTGGCACTACGTCAAGAATCCGCAGGAGCTGGTCACCTCTCTAAAAGAGGATGGATACACCATCTGTGCTCTGGAGATCACCGATCAATCCGTCCCTTACTATGCTTTCGACTATCCGGACAAGGTCTGCTTGGTGGTGGGGCACGAGGACCACGGAGTGACCCGCCAGACCCTGGCCCTGTGTGATGCGGCTGTCTTTGTGCCCATGTATGGCAAGGGGAGGTCGCTGAACGTCCACGTCTGTCTGGGTGTGGTGTGCTATCACATTCTGCACAGCGGTGCTCCCGAAGGGTAGGGGTCTGTAAGGGAATAACTTCCGCTCCCGCCGGATTTGCAATCCGGCGGGCCGGCGGCTGGATTACCTGTGGCGCAACAGTGCCGCGAATCCAGCCCGAGCAAGCAGAGGAGGGTAGGAATGAGAGGTAAGATATGCCTGGTGCCCGTTGGGCCAGTGGATGAGGATGTCCTATCTGTGGTGGGTGAAGGGTTGACCATAGCCCTGGGGCGGGAGTGGGATGTGACCGATGCGTTGCTCCATCCAGCCCATGCCTACCACAAGCGGCAGCAGCAATACCTTTCAGACGCTATCCTGAGTCAGTTGCGGCAGATGGCGTTGCCAGCCGAGCGACTGTTGGGGCTGGTGGACCTCGACCTTTACACCCCTGGGCTCAACTTTGTCTTTGGCCAGGCCTCCACTGGTGGGCGGGAGGCTCTCATCGCCTTGCCCCGCCTGCGGCAGTCCTTCTACGGCCTGCTGGAAGACAAAGCCCTCTTCCACGAGAGGGCTGTCAAAGAGGCTGTGCACGAGTTGGGCCACACCTACGGCCTGGGCCACTGCCCCGACGCAACTTGTGTCATGCACTTCTCCAACTCTTTGGCAGATACAGATTTCAAGGGGAAAGAGTTCTGCGCGGTGTGCAAGGCAACTCTAACCAGATACTAAAGGAATCTTCTTTTCAGATCGCGTTTGAAATCATTCTGCAGGATTGATGAAAAGAAGGAACGAGAGGGCTCTAACAGGAGAAGTGGCTTTGCAATGCGTTTCTGAACGTCAGAGGGGGCTGGCGAGGCGGCAGACCCTGAGTCTTGTGCTCAGCCTGGCTTTGGTGGCCCTGAACTCCGGTCTGGTGGGGCTTTTCCTCTGGGACTTTCACCATCCCGTCCGGCTGATCACCCTGTTGCAGGGAGAGAAGGTCTACCGCTACTACTTGGTTCTCCTGGCACGCTTTGTGCTGGCTGCCGAAGTGGTGGGGATGGGACTGTGGATTGGGTCCGCCTATCTGCGGGTCCGAGCCCACGGCATGGGTTGGGTTCCTGCCGTGCATCAGCGGGCTCTCCCTTTCATTCCTTATCTGGTCCTTCCCCTTTCCATGCTGCGCTACCGGGTGCACCCGCTAGGCGTTACATACGGCAGTTCCATCTGGTTTTTTCTCCTCGTCCTGGTGCTCAGCGCCGGGTTGGCCTGGCTGGGGGGAGGGATTGCCCAAGACCTGCAGGCACTTACCACAAGCGCAGCCCGGCCTCGACGCTGGTTCAGGGGCCGCTATCTGGTGCTGTTGATGGCGGCCGTCTATTTCTGCACCTTTGCCTTTCTCTCGGTTTCCCAGCACGACAGCTTCCGGACCCACGCCCAGGACTTGGGGACGATGGATCAGGCTACCTGGAATACATCCCGGGGGCGCATCCTCGAATTCACTCCCCTCCTGTCTCTACCTTCTGGTCCCTCGCGACCCGATAACCGTCTCATTGGTGGCAAGATGGAGCTGATCTTCCTGCCTCTGGCCGCGCTATACTGGCTGTGGGCCGATCCTCGCCTCCTGCTCATTCTGCAGACCCTGTTCCTGGCCTGGGGAACCATCCCCCTGTATGAGATCGCCCGGGACCGGCTGAAGGACGGGATGGCGGCTTCCCTGATTTCCGCCGCGTATCTGGCCTATCTCCCCCTGCACTACGTCAACATGCACGACTTTCACGCTCCAGTGCTCATGGTCCCCTTTCTCTTCTACGTTTTCCTCTTCGCGATGCGGCAGCAGTGGGGACGCTACTATCTCTTCCTGTTGCTGGCCTTCCTCTGCCGCGTTGACGCCGCTTTGATTGCCCTGGTCCTGGGGGTCTACCTCTTCGCCTGCCAGAACCAGCGCAGACATGGCCTCTGGACGGCTCTCTTCTCCCTGGCGTGGCTGGCTCTGGATTTCGGTCTGGTGGCTCCGCTGGTTGAAAGCCGCTACGGACCGGGAACCAACGATCTCATCCCCCAGCGTTTCGGCAGCTTTGGTGGGGGGGCGTTGTCGGTGGGGTGGGGCATTTTGTCCCATCCTGGCGCGGTGATGGCCACCCTTACCGACCGGGAAAAAGTCCAGACGTTGTTCGATCTGCTGGCCCCGCTGGGTTTCCTGCCCCTGGCTGGGCCTGGCATCCTCATACCGGCCTTGCCGGTGGTGCTTCTTAATCTTCTGGCCGAATCGCCCTGGCAGGGAACGATCTACGCTCACTACTTCGCGCCCGTCATTCCCCTCCTGGCCGTCGCCGCCGTGTATGGGCTGGACAACCTGACGCGGTGGGCGAGGGAGAGGCTCAGGATTTTCCGTCTCGACACAAAGGAGTCCGCCGCTGCGTCATACCATTTGGCCCTGTTCGCCCTGACCAACGCCCTGCTGGTGGCCTATTTCGTCAGCCCCTTTCCTCCTGGACAGTACTTCCATCTGGCCAACTACCGTCAGGTCACCGCCCACGAACGTGTTCTGCGGGAGATCATGGAGACCCTTCCGGCCGGGGCAAAGATCTCGGCCCAGAGTGGTCTCTTTCCCCACCTCTCGCACCGACCCGTTATCTACCTTTTCCCTATCGTCGCCGATGCCCAATACGTGCTGGTGGACCTGGACCCTGCGGCCGAGAAATCGCCCATAGACTGGTATAGCTTCATGGGGCGACTAGGGGACTTGCAGCGGGTCGGACTGTACGTGCCGACGCATTTCCGTGATGGGGTGTTGCTACTCGAACGCAGCGGCGGGGAGGTCGTCCCCATCAATCTCGAAGGCGAACTGCAGGTCTACGGGGACGGTCTCTTTCGGGCAGAGTTTCTCGCTCATGGCGCGCCCAACGCGCTTCGAGCCGACCAGTTGTACGTGGTGAAGGTGACCGTGGCCAATCGGGGGACCCAGAGCTGGGTTTCCAAAACGACCTACTTCCCGGTGCGCTTGAGCTATCACTGGCGGGACAGCGAGGGAAAGACAGTGGTCTGGGACGGGGTGCGGACCGATTTCCCTTATCCGGTCCGGCCCGGTCAGACTTTCACCGCCGGAGCCATCCTCATCACCCCCGAGCAGCCGGGGAGCTACACCCTGGAGTGGGACCTGGTCCAGGAGGAGATCAACTGGTTCGCCGAACGGGGGTCTTTTCCCCTGCGGGTGCCAGTCGTCGTTGAGGGGGATGCGCCGTCCAAATCTGGCGCTTCCAATGGTCTAGAGGGAGCTTTGGTCCTTTTCCATCTCTGCCACCTTAGCCACCCGGCGCCGGTGTCGCTCCTCGCCGCTAAAGGTCGCACCGATAAAGGCCTGCACTAATTCCAGGGCCAGCGCCACCCCGATGATCCATGCCCCCAGGCACAGCACGTTCATGTTGTCGTGCTCTACGCCCTGATGGGCTGAGTAGGTGTCGTGGCACAGGCCGGCCCGTATGCCTGACAGCTTGTTGGCCGCCACACAGGCTCCCACGCCGCTCCCACAGATAACGATGCCCCGTTCCGCCTCACCCCGTAACACCGCCTCGCCCACCGCTTTGGCATAGTCGGGATAGTCGTCCGCTGGGTCCATGTTGTGGGCCCCCAGGTCCAGCACCTTATGTCCGGCCGTGGTTAGATAGTCCACGATGGGATCTTTTAGCGGGAATCCACCGTGATCTACTCCAATGGCAACGCGCATGTCTAGTCCTCCGCAAATAGCTACCGCCCCAGCAGGGCCAGGGCCCGTGAGACGATGTTCTCTGCCGTGAAACCGAATTTCTCCATCAGAGTCTTGTAAGGAGCCGAGGCCCCGAAACGGTTCAGGCCGATCACTTCCCCGGCCGAACCGACGTAACATCGCCAACCCTGCGGCACGCCAGCTTCAATGGCCAGGCGAACGGTCACCGTGGGTTGTAGTACCTGGTTGCGATAGGTTGGAGGCTGCTGGTCGAACAACTCCCAACTGGGCATGGAAACTACCCGCGCTTTGACACCCTGCTCAGTCAATTGCTCACGGGCTTCTAAGGCAAGGTGCACCTCTGAGCCGGTGGCGATGAGGATGATGTCCGGTCGCTCGCCTTCGGCGTCGGCTAGCACGTAGGCCCCCCGCGCCACTCCACCGACGTCGGCCAGTTCCGTGCGGTCCAGCACGGGCAGCTTCTGGCGGGTGAGGGCCAGGGCCACCGGGCCATCTCGGTGCGTCAGGGCCACTCGCCAGGCCTCAAGGGTCTCGGTAGCATCGGCCGGGCGGAGCACGATCAGGTTGGGGATGGCCCGCAAGGCGGCTAGTTGCTCAATAGGCTGATGGGTGGGGCCATCTTCGCCTAACCAAACACTGTCGTGGGTGAAGATAAAGATCACCGCTAGGCCCATCATCGCTGCCAGGCGGATGGGCGGCCGCATATAGTCGGAGAAGACGAGGAAAGTGCCGGTGTAGGGAATGAGCCCTCCGTGCAGAGCCATGCCATTGGTGACGCTGCCCATAGCGTGCTCGCGAACGCCAAAGTGCAGGTTGCGCCCGCTGAAATCGTCACTGGTGATGTCGTCGTACTGCTTCAACAAAGTGTTATTCGATGGCGCCAGGTCCGCCGAGCCACCCAGCAGGGTGGGCAGATAAGGCGCGATGGCATTGAGTACCTGGCCTG
>SOHZ01000175.1 GCA_004377365.1 Anaerolineales bacterium
TCAAGCCAGTTTTCGGGCCGAAGTTGGCTCTCTCGTGAGCGAATCGGTAGTTCCAGGTTTCAGTTGTGCTATTATCTCAATGGTGTTCAAAGGTCATGCTAGGCCTGTTGCACCCATTGTCCATCTCCCGACCGATGTCGGCCCGCAAGACGGCAAATCTACGCTGCGGCATCTAACAACACCCCCTCGGCTTTTACTCGTTCGGCCAGGCCAGGCCGGGCCTGCTCCAGAGGCACCAGGTCCAACTCAACCCCCGCCGGCAGCAGTTCCCACACGCTGCTCAGGGCCTTGAAGTAAAGCTTCCCTTCCAGCCCCGCCACAGCCAGGTCAATGTCGGATCGCTCGTGAGCCAGTTCCTCATCGAGAAGCGAACCAAACAGGTACACTTCCCTGGCCCCGAAATCTTGCACCAGACGACGAGCACAGGCCTGGGCAACCTCTCGCAACTGCTGTACCCGTATCCGCCTCTCGCCCTCTCGCCGTGCCAGACGTGTCCGCCACGCATCTACATATTCGCTGAAATCTTTCTGGTCTCGGTGACCCATTTTCCTCACCGGTCCTCTACCACTGTTGCGGTGCAGAGCTATCCACCGCTCAGGCGCTGCCTTAACCAGGAGATGACCTCGCCTCTGGCTACTTCGACTTGTTCGCCCCTGACCATGTCGCGCACAGCCACCTGTCCGGCTTCGATCTCTTTCTCACCAAGGATCAAGGTAAAGGCCGCATCCAGCTTGCCCGCCTGCCTCATCTGGGCCTTGAGGCTGCGACCACCAAAGGCGAGAGTGGCGCCTAAGCCGACCTCCCAAAGTTCAACGGCCAGCTTGACCGCCTCTGTCTTGGCCTCTGGGCCAAGATAGGCCACGAAAATCCTGGGGGCCGGCAGCGCGGGTACGACGACTTCCTGCTGCTTCATGGTGAGGACAATGCGCTCCAGGCCGGAGGCAAAGCCGATCCCTGGTGTGGGCGGCCCTCCCAGCTCCTCGGCCAGACCGTCGTAACGCCCCCCGCCGCAGACAGCGTTCTGGGCTCCGATGCCCTCGGCCCAGACCTCGAAGACGGTCTTGGTGTAGTAGTCCAGTCCCCGCACCAGGCGATGGTTGATGGTGTAGGGCCGGTCCAGTTCATCCAGATAACCGCGCAGGGTGGCAAAGTGTTCGGCACATTCCTGACAGAGGTAATCCATGATCTGGGGTGCAGCAGCGATGATGGGCTGGCAGACCTCGTTCTTGCAATCGAGCACGCGCAAAGGGTTGCGCTCCAACCTTCGCTGGCAGTCCTCGCAGATGTGCTCCTGATGCCCCCGGTAATAGTCCACCAGCACTTGCAAGTAGTTGGGACGACACTGGGGGCAGCCGGTGCTGTTCAGTTGAAAGGCCAGATTCTGAAAGCCCAAATCGTCGTACAACTGCCAGGCCACGGACATGATCTCCAGGTCCACGGCCGGGTCCTGTTCGCCGATGGCTTCCACGTTCCATTGGAAGAACTGGCGGTAGCGTCCGGCCTGGGGCCGCTCGTAGCGGAAGGCCGGGCCGATGGAGTAGAGCTTGACCGGTTGGGGCAGGGTGTGCATCCCGTGCTCAATGTAGGCGCGCACCGTGCCGGCGGTGAACTCGGGGCGCAGGGTGATGGGGTCTCCACCTTTATCGGTAAAGCTGTACATCTCCTTCTCGACAATGTCCGTGGTCTCGCCCACGCCGCGCACAAAGAGGGATGTCTCCTCGAAGATAGGCGTCTCTATCTGGCGGTAGCCGTAAAGGGCACAGATATGGTGGATGCGGTCATAGATGTGACGCCAGTAGGGCTGATCCTCCGGCAGGATGTCCAATGTGCCACGCGGTGCTCGGTATAACATCTTCTCCTCCTGGTAGTTGACCTCTAACATTATAACGCATTTCGGCTCAGTTGTCTACTTGCTTTTCGATTCAAACTGTGATATGATGATACTACAAGTATTTGCCGATGTTCAAAATTTCATCATCGTTGCTCACACCGCAGCAGACAGTCAGGGTAGGAGGGTAGAGCAAGAGACATAAAGAGCCGATCTTTTCCGTAGGTCAGGAGAGGGTTGGCTTTTGCTGTTTTTTAGTTAAATCATCTCCACCACCTCGGCTCTTGTCCGCCTTGCCCTTTTGGGGGCAGATCACCAAAGACCTTCGCCTGCTTTTAGGTGACAACCTGCAAGGTTAACTCGGCTTCTTCTGATAGCCTTCTAAGAGAGTGAATAACCAGGAACTGAAATTGCACCGTGGTGCCGCTATGTCTGTATTCGGTCGTAAGGGATGTGCAGGGAGTCCGTCATTGACCCAACAAATTCGACATCTGAATTTGCCCACCCCTATATCTGGGTGAATTTAGGCGATGAACCC
>SOHZ01000009.1 GCA_004377365.1 Anaerolineales bacterium
TTGGGGAGTGGAGCCTTCAGGCGGGAAAAAACCGGCTAAAGCCTCGACTCCAAGTCGTTGTAGCCACTCAGCTCAGAATCCCAGCCCGCGCTCTTTCAGGCTCACGTACCTCTGCTGGCCGATGATCAGATGGTCCAGCACCTCGATATCCAGCAGTTGGCCCGCTTGTACGATCAACTCGGTCACCTTGACGTCTTCGGGCGAGGGGGTCGGGTCGCCGGAGGGGTGGTTGTGGACGACGATGAAGGCCGCAGAGTTCAGCTTGATGGCCTCGCGGAAGAGTTCGCCCACCCGCACGACGCTGGTGTTGAGGCTGCCAACGTAAATGGTGGGCGTGGCCAGGACGCGGTTTTTGCTATCCAGCAGGATGGTGCGCAGGTGTTCCTGCTCCAGAAGGCTCATCTCTATCATCAGCAAGTTGGCGGCGTCGGCGGGGGATTTGACCTGGGGGCGCTCTTCAGGGGAGGCGATGAGCAGGCGGCGACCCAATTCCAGGGCGGCTTTGAGTTGGGTCACTTTGGCCGGGCCTATGCCGTGTTCGGCGCACAATTCGCCAAAGCTGGCCCGGGCCAGACCGAGCAGGCCGTTGTATCTGGCCATGAGCCGTGCGGCCATGTTCAGCACGCTCTCCCCGCCCACCCCGGTGCGCAGGATGATAGCCAGCAGTTCGGAGGTGGAGAGAGCCCCGGCCCCGTAGTGTTCCAGCCTCTCCCGTGGCCGCTCGCTGACCGGTAGCTCTTTGATGGTCGGGTGGTACTCGACGGTTTCCCCCTGGGTCATGGTGCCTCCTCTCGTCTCGTGAGATGCCACTTCTTTGTGACCACCTTAACTATACAACAGCCTTGCCGCCTTGTCAATCCTCTTCTTATAAGTCACCAGAGCTTCCCATTCCAGATAATCTGTCTCGGCTTCATAGGAGTAATGCTCTGGCCTATTCTCTGTCTCCCAAAGATGCTTGTACTCGTCGAAAGGCATCCCGTGTTTGGCTTTGTAGTCCCTTAGGCCAGCTTTAACTCTTTCCAGCCTGTGGGCTATGGCATCTTTGAGAATGATGAACAAAGCCGTTTCTGGCCTCGGGTCTCCGGTGAGTTCTTTCAACAACTGGGCCGTTGATTTCGGTAGGGCCAAGGTCATTTATATCACCTCCTCAACTGGCATTATATCCATCTCGTGCTGAGAAGTCAAGGGCCAGTCGGCAACACTGGCGTCAGACCTTGCTTCATGTTCTGGCTCATGGTCCAGTTCAGCATCATCATTGATGAAAAAGACACCCGGGTTTCCCTAACCCGCAACAGCAACCACCGAATCAGCCTCAGGCGTACCCGAGCTAATCGGTTCCTCTTCGGCCTCTAACTCGTACAATGCTTCTGGCGCAAAATCGGCCTCGTTAGGCCAGACTACGGTGCCTGCTACTGGGTCTAGCACCACGCGAGCAAAATAGGCCGGGTCGCGCAAGGGCTCAAAAATGGGGCCATCTAACAACGGCAATAGATTCACTCGTTTGCACGCTCCGTTGTTGAACGTCAAGCGTAGTGAGTATGGTCCGCAGACTGTGGCTTCAAGGATACGCAAAATCATCAGTTCCTCCTCGTGTTTTTATTCGAGTCGAGCAGGTACACGGGCGTTGGACCTTGCCTCATGCCCCCCCTCAAGGCAATCAACGCGCATCACAGGCCAACGGTCGCATCATCTGATGTATCCAGAGCCAGTTGCCACAGGTTCAGCGGGCGGCGCTTGCCTGGTTCGCTGCCAGCCAGCGACCAGCCAGTGCGGGCGTAGAAGTCGTTAGCAGGCAGAGTGATGGGGCAGGTTGAATGTTGCTGCTCTATCAAGATCACCCAGGACTCTGGCGGTATCAATTGATGCCCAAACCTTTTAGCGCCGCTGTCAGTGGGTCGCCATAGAAGATGGGATCCACTTTTTCGATGACGTCGGCGGGCACCTCGAGGAACTGACGTTTGTTGCCAATAGGGACCAGCACTCGCCGAGCACCGTTATCCATGGCGACCTGGAGGGGCTCTGTCAACGAACGCACAGGGACGACGTTGCCTTGGATAGTCATCTTGCCCAGGATGACAAGCCCGGGCTGGACCGGCTTGTCTTTGAGCAAGGAGTAGAGGGCCACGAAGAAGGCAACCCCTGCCTCGCTGCCCTCCTTCGACATCATGAGGTCCACTACCTGCACATGGAAGTCGTAGCTGTCCACATCCCGTTCGATACCCAGGTCTCGCTTGCGGACGCGGACATAGTCGAAGGCAGTGATGATAGAGTTCTTCATGGCCCGGTCCGGGTTGCCAGTGATGCGCAATTTGCCGCTGCCAGTCATGCGGCTGATCTCGATCCGTTGCATAGCTACCTTGTCTCCATCTGTCAGCGCTGCCGTGTACACGCTCCCCGGCGGCAGAGGATCGGGCGAGATCAAGTCCCGGCCGCCTTCCTCAGGCACGCCTACGAAATGTTCCTGCATGGTATCATGCTCAATGTAAGAAAAACTGGTCCGGTAGTACTCAAAGGCCCCCATTTTCTTGAGTTGCTCTTTCACCCGGCGACGACCCTCCAGGGCCAGTTCCAGGTACTCCTGCAGCTCGTCACGGGTGAACTCAAAATCAGGATGTAGCAGCTTGAGAAAGCCAGCGACCGTCTTCCGCACCGCTTTTGCATCGCGGGCGTTGAGGTGTGAGCCAAGGGAGAAGTGGCGATCAATCGCCTCGGCAAAATTCTGCTTTCGCAGTTCGCGCAGAGCCTCGGCCAGATAGTCCACAACAAAACCGTAATGTTCGGTGAAGGCGTCCTGGGCCAGCTTGGGCACCTCCCAGCCTGGCAGATAGAAATGTAAGCGGTCAATCAAGGCCATGTCCTGCATGTCTTCGGGCATTGGTTGGAAGAGATGGCTGGTCTTGACCAGGACATCCACGGCGATGTTGATGTTCCCGATGAGGGCTATAGAGGCTTCCGCAATCAATTCCTCACGACCCCGGCTGAAGGAGCCAGCCTCCATGTAGTCTTTCATAATCTGGATGGCCGTCTTGTCACCGAACTGGATGCCAGCCACCTCGTCAAAGGCGACTACATCCCACAGCCCCACCAATCCCATCTTGCCAGTAGCCATATTGTAGAACAGGTTGGCTACGGTGGTCTTGCCACCGGAGATGAGAATGGCGTAGGGCGTGACTTCACGGTAAACGAAACTCTTGCCTGTGCCCCGTGGCCCTAACTCGATGAGGTTGTAGTTACGCTCGGCCATAGGGATCAGGCGGGCCAGCAATAGGAGTTTGAGGCGGCGATCCATCGTCGCTGGCTCCAGTCCAGTGGAACGCACCAGCAGGTCTATCCATTCTTCAGTAGTGAACTCACGACGCCCATCTTTGTACGGCTCCAGATTAAAGGTGGCCAGTTGGATGGGCTCGAGTTCGGTGATGAAGAAAGGCCGCACCCGGCCGGAGACAGCCTCGTCGGGCATATACTCCATGCCCACCTGGGCCCAGACACCTCCCTCCAGCAGCCGCTCGTACTTGCGCACAAAGTGGTCCGGTACATGCACGTAACGATGGCCGAAGCTGACCAGCTCGGCCCAGTACTTGGTCTCTTCCAGGCGGACTTTTACCTTGTCTATGAAACGGTGTTGGCCTTGCTCTTTGACTCGTGATTGCGCCTTCATCGCTTCATCCGGCCGTATAAAGTTGTCAGCCAGCGTGTCGTTCACCAGCCGTAGGCCCACCTCCACCGCCTGAGGGTCATCAGTGGCACAATACTTACCAAGCAGGTACTCCAGCACATAGACGGGCACGTTGGCACCCACCTTGACTTTGCGTACCAGGTCCTTCCGCACGACCTTGCCCCCAAAGACGGTGTTAGCTTTCTTGTCCAGCGCGTCCAGCTCTAGCACTGCAGCCATCGTCTGGCCTCCCTTCGACAGCCCTTCGACTTTGCTCAGGACAGGGCTCAGGACACTGCCGTCAGATTGCAATCTCCACCTCCACATTCTCCAGGCGCGCCAGCTCGGCCTCTGTCTCCGGATCCACCAGAGAGATCGTCAGAGGACCCTGGGTCATTTCCTTAGTCATCACTAAGGTGATATAGTTAACCCGATCTTTCTCCAGAGCGACTTCTCCGGTGCGGTCGTCATAACCGTAGGCAGCAGCCACCGCACGGGCCACAGCCTCACCACGATGCTGGGCCGTACAGCGCACCCGTCGGCTGGTGACATCAAACAGACCGGTTACTGTGTAGCTGACAGCGATGGTGAAGACGCGGGAGGTCACCCGAAGGCGCTCCATAATCAGCGAAAAAGCTCCTTGGACTAGCGGCACTTCAGTCGGGGTCATCTGAACGATAGCTACTGGGACGATCAACTCCTGAAGCGAGAGGCCGCCGTGGCAATAGGGATCGGCTCCTCCCCGCACCTTGAAACTGGCCAAGCCTGGTGGGAAAACGAACTGCAGGTCACCGCCTACACCGACATCACTGGCCTTCACCCGCAGGCACCCCGGCGGTGTCGCCCCACCACGGCCGATCCATACGCGCTGAGTCAGCTTGACGGTTTGTTCGCCCGGTGGGTCAATCAGCATATCGCTGGCCAGTTCATCGCCAAACAGGAATCCGTGGTCAGAAGCGATGACAAAAGCGCCCACGCCCAGCTCGGCCAGGTTGTGCAGAACACGCTTGATGTAGATGAGCAAGTCATCCATCACGCTCCGTGCCAGATAGGTGGGCTGTTGCTCAGCAATCTGGTCAATTTCCTGAGAAGTGACCACAACGAGCTGTGCCCGTCCGATGCGCTCCTTGACAGTACGGCCGGGCTTTAGCACATCGGCCAAGGTGAAAAATTCCACAGCGTAGCCGCCCCGTTGCGCCAGATACTCGACTCGCTCTCGTCTTACCCTCAGCGGCTGGCCGTTGACTTCAGACGCGAGTTGCCCGCCCACCTCAACTAACCCCAGTCCCCGTTCTGCGCCGGGCAGCAAGGCGGCCATGCCCACCAATGTGAGGGTCGGCACAGCAGCCAGGGCCGGGATAAGGGTGGTTCGACTTGCTTCTGAGAAACCAGCCAGGAGCTCTCGGGCCATCTCGAAGCGCAGGGCGTCCATCCATAGATAGGCGACCTTTTCCTTCTGCACCCGTGGAGCAACCTGCTCACGGAAGATGTTAATCTGCTGCGCTACTTCAGGAACCTGGAACTGGGTTTGGGCCAAAGCATCGCCAAAGAGTTCAGCCATCCGGTGCATGACAGTCGTGTATGCCTCGCGGGCCTTCCAGACCGCCTGATCTAAAGTCGGCGCCGAGCCTGGGCCTGCATACAGCCGCTCCATGTGACGGTGCAGAGTATCCAAGACGCACCAAGGTTCGACGTCTCTCTCCGCGCCCTGGGCATAAGCCGTGATCATCTCGCCGGCCGACCGCGGCTGTGTCTTGAGCGCTTCTTCAACCTCTGTGCAACCAGTGAGCAAGGACACGAGGACCCGGATCAAAGACCAGCGCAAGGCATTTTCGTCCATATTCCAGAAAGAGTTCTTTCGCTGCTCAACCAGTGCCAGGGCCTCGGCATAGGTACCGTCCAGGATCTGCCGTTCGGCTCTGTCCAGCAACAAGGCCTCGATGCTAGGGAAGGTTTGCGCCTGTCCCTGGGCCTCCCAGGATAGGTCGAGACCGTGGATGGAATAGTCCTGCTCCACCTGATGGGCGGCAGTTTTGTACGCTGCCCGATGTTGTACCGAATCCCGCCAGCGGGCAGCGAGCCGTTGACAGGCTTCAACCTGCCACTGGGCACCGGGGAACGGTACGGTGACCAAAACCTCAGAAGCCATCTCGTCTGGCAAAGAGGCGCGAAAGTCGGTCAACAGGACATGGCGCGTGAACCGAGTCCGCAAGTCGGACAGGCTCTGTGACGCAGGCTCTGGCAAGCCAAAGGCCTCCCTCAGCAATGCCGCAAGGTCACCCTGCGCCGACTTGGCGATGATAGCATCGTCCACGTCCGGGTCGGCCATGAAAATGAGAGCGACATCCGAGGGAGAAGCCGACGCTCCAAACACCAGAGACAGCACACCGGTCACCGCCCCCCCTCCTTGAGCGATGCGATCCAGGTCGGCCAGGGTGAGGCTCTCATTGCGCAGCACTTCCTCTAACGCTTGCGGGGAAAGAGTGCCGGCGAGGGCGGAACAGCCAATCGTCGCCAAAGCGGTGTCTCGTTCATCGGAAGCACCTGGCTCCAGCACCACCCCGGCTGCTTCCACCTCAGCCAGCGCGCGGGCACTCGTTGAGCGAGCGGCATCCATATAGACAATCAGGCGTGGCACTTGATCCCGGGCCAGGTAGGGTTCGATCTTGTGGCGTAACAGGAAGAAGCTGCCCTGATAGCGATGCACGGCGGTGTTGGGCCAACTTGATGCCGTGACCACATCCGAGTAGTGGCCCTGGGGATCGTACCATACCACTACACCGTGACGGTCAATGTAGGTTTCAATCAATTGCAAGAGACGATCCGTAACAGTTCCCATTACCCCTCACCTGCATCTTCGGCGTGCTCGCGTAGCGATTTCATCTCTTCATCAATGACCTTCTCGGCCGCCAGCACGACGGCCTTGACCGTCTGCACACGGAGGTTTACCCAGGCACGGGAGATGGCTTGCAGCCCGCTACCGTTGGCCTCCTGGTGCTCCTTAGGTCGATCCGCTCGATGAACGATGTCATTACGCCGTGCTGCAATCTCGTCAATGCGGCGCTGCAGATTACTGGGCTTCTCACCACATTCCCGGCCGACCTGCTGCCAGAAGTCTTTGATCCCCAGAATGGCCGTCATCTCTGTGATGCCGTTGGCGTTGGACAGGGTCTTGCGCTCCAGGTTTTTCTCCAGTATTTGCTGAAGACGCTGGTGGGAATCGGCCCAACTCTCCAACGACAGGTAGTCATCGAAGGTCATCACCAGGTCCCTCAGTGCTTTGGGGGCGTATCGTTTCTTGGTCAACAGCACGGTCATCACGTTCTCGCGGAACTTGTCGTTAAAGTAGGCGTCAATCGCTGAGCAAGCGGCGACGACGGCCTGGCGCAACAGCGAAGCCAGGTTGTGCTCGTGGAAAAAGGTGTCCGAGACCTGAGCGGCCTCACGGGCGAGCAGAAAGAGGCGATCGTTGTAAAACGAGAAGACCCGCTCCCCCTCTGGAATGTCCAGGGAACCTCTGACCGCTTCGATGACTGCCTGTGCCTTGTCAGAGTGCGTCGTCGGTTCCGACAACAGATCATACAGTCGGATCAGGTTCTCGGCGGCAGCAAAGTTGTGCTGGAAGACCGTTAGGGGTTTCATCAGTAGCCTGCCTACTCAAAGATAATCCGCGC
>SOHZ01000110.1 GCA_004377365.1 Anaerolineales bacterium
GGACATCAACTGACAGGGTGCTAAGCTTCATGGCTATCTGGATATAGAGAGCGTTTGTCGGATTTGAGACGAAATCCCTGACGTCTGGGGGCAACTCGGCAAATGTCTCCACACTTCTCCCTTTTGGAGCCTCTCTACTGAGTGGAGTCGTCTGCTCGTCCAGGAAATGAGTAATAGGCACGTCTAAGAAATCAGCCAGGGCTTCCAGTTCAGGTAGAGGGATATCCCTTTGCCCGCGTTCGTATTTAGATATCCTCTCCGCTGAGCAACTGAGAGCCTCGGCACATTTCTTCTGGCTCTTGCTAGCATCGAGACGGGCCTGGCGGAGCAAGACGCCAATGATCTTACGGCGTACGGTCATGATCTCGTTAACAGACCGATCCATCTCTTCTTCCTCGGGGATGGCATCCTTGTCCCAGAAATAGGTAATAGGCAAACCGAGGAAATAGGCCAGCACCTCCAACTGGGGCAAAGTGATGTCCTTACGGCCATACTCAAACTGAGAGATTGTATCGGGTGAGCAACCTAGCACCGCAGCACAGTCCTTCCGGCTCTTTCCAGCCTTGATACGGGCGTTGCGCAGCAGGACACCTACTATCTTGCTACGGATAGCCATTGCCTCTTTGGTATACATGTGGCTCTCCTCTGTCTTTAATCACCGGGCAAATTCTGACTTTATTATATCACAATCATAGGCTATCTACAATATCCGGGAATCAAAAAGCCACCCACACTCGTGAGTGACTCCATCTGGCAACTCATCGTTTCGTCCTCGACCCTGGTTACCTTCGCTGAAGACATCTGCGCTAGGGCAGCCTCAATTCCTTTCAGGGGAAAACAGGCGCGAGGAGTTGAGCCTTACGAAGCATTGCGATCGGCAAAGACACGAATGAGGGTCCTCAGGATGATCTTAAAGTCCAGGAGAAGGGACCAGTTCTCTATGTACCACAGGTCGTACTTGGTTCGCTCGGCAATGGAGGTATCGCCACGCAGCCCATTGACCTGGGCCCAACCGGTGATGCCCGCCTTTTCCCGGTGCCGGTCCATGTAGCGAGGGATGCTCTGGCGGAACTGTTCCACAAAGACAGGACGCTCGGGCCTTGGCCCCACCAGGCTCATCTCACCCAGAAGCACATTGATAAGCTGAGGTAGCTCGTCAATGGAGAAACGGCGCATGAAGGCTCCTATCTTGGTGCGCCGTGGGTCATCTTTAGTAGCCCAAATGGGGCCCGTTTGGGACTCGGCGTCCTTTAGCATAGACCTGAACTTGAGCATCCAGAAGGGTCTGGCGTCCAGACCCATACGCTCCTGAGCGTAAAAGACTGGACCGGGCGAATCCAGCTTGACCAGGAGAGAGATCAACATCAGCAAGGGGGAGATAAGTACCAGACCAACGGCGCCGCCGATGAGGTCAACGACTCGCTTGAGGGTGAGCTTCCAACCCTGGAGAGCGATGTCCCTGATGGTCAGGAGGGGGAGGCCACCCAGGTCGCCGATGCTGACCTCCGAAGCCATGATCTGGAAGACGTCGGGGAATACCTTGATGCTGACTTTTTCTCTCTCACAGTGGGAGATGACGGTCAGAATCTCCTGGTGGGATGCCTCCGGCAAGCCTATGATAACCTCATCAATCTCGTAAGCATCAATTAGGGAAGGGATGTCGTCAACGCCGCCGAGGATGGGAACGTCCCTCACTTCCTCCTGGGCGGAGGCACCGTCAATGAACCCTACCACCTCGTAGCCCAGTCTTGGCGAATGACGGATCTTGTGCAAGATGATTTGCCCTATTTCACCTGTGCCAACGATGAGCACTTTATCCGTGGCTACACCCCGCGAACGCAGGCTGAAACGGAGGGCATCGTGAAAGACGCGCCCCAGGAAAACGAGGACGATAGTTAAAAGCCAGGCGTAAACGACCATGCCACGCGAATAGTCCAGTTCGAGGGGACTGTTCTTAAAGAGCAGTGAGGTGAAGGCGATGGATATAATGTTGCCGATGGAAGAGGCGGCGAAGATGGTGGAGAATTCATCCAGGCGAGAGATGCCTCGTTTCAGATGGTACAGCTTGGAGAAGAAAAAGACTGTCAGCATGGTCAACACCTGGATGGCCATCATGCCCAGGTAGTTGGGGAAAGGCTGGATGTTGACAGGGGGCGAGGGGATGTTGATCCACAGACGCAGCCAGTAGGCCAGGAAGAAGGCCAGGGCCGTCATCAGCCCGTCAATGACTACCAGAGAGACAGCGAGAAGTAGATTTATCTTTTGTTTCATCCCAAAGCCTCCGAGAGTTTTTCACTTTGAGGGCGGAAGCGCAGCCGGCTGGACAGCACGGCCAGCCCCCCCCGCAGGGCAATGCCGCCCAGGATCAACCAGTGCAGCCAGAAGGGCGTCGTGGCCGCGTAATGCTTGCGATAGAAGATGCGCATGGCTCGGTAGAACTCGTAGCTGGCCTTACGGCTGTGTCGGCTGGCTGCCCGCTTGTAGTGTAAAACCGTCACCTGAGGGTTATAGTAGACCTTCCAACCTGCTTTCTTGATGCGATAGGCCCAATCCAGGTCCTCGCCATACATGAAAAAACTCTCGTCCAGGAGCCCAACCTGTCTCAGGGCCTTAGCCTTCACTAGCATGAAGGCCCCCACTACCGAGTCTATCTCGGCCACTTTATCGGGGTCGAGGTAAGTCAGGTTATAGCGACCGAAACGCCTGCTCTTGGGAAAAAGCTTACTCAGGCCGACCATACGATAGAAAGAGACCTCTGGTGAAGGGAAGCTGCGCCGGCAAGCCAGATCGAGGCTGCCATCGGCCAGAACCAGCCGCGGCCCCGCCACTCCGGCTTCAGGGTACGCCTCCATGAAATTCAGCATATCTTGCAGGGCCGAGGGAGGCAAAAGAGTGTCGGGGTTGAGAAGCAAGGCATACCTGGCTTGGCGGTGGTCAGGAGACCTTGCCGAATACTGGGAGAGCTCATCGCTGGTGTGCGCAAAGCCGAGGGCTCTCAGACCCAGGTTGTTGGCGTAGGCATAGCCGCCGTTGATCTCGCTCTCGACAAGTCGTACCTGGGGGAACTCTTCCCCCACCATGGCACAACTCCCATCTTGAGAGCAATTGTCAACGACGCAAACCTGGTAGCTGAAATCACCTCGACTCTCGTAGATTGCCTGCAGGCACTCTCGCAACAAGTCGCACGTTCTATAGTTGACGATGACAATACCCAGGTCGAGCATAGAGTTCCTTCCTCCTACTGCGCTTCACATTTTAGCACAAACTGGCTTAGTGGTCAATCTTTCATCCCAAAAAGAGCAACTACCAGGGACTGACGCCGGTAGTTGCTCTTTATAACCCAAGCGAGGACATTCCATTGCTCGGGTTTAGAAATTTCCTTCCATGAGCAGCGGAATGAACGATGTGCCGAAGCTAATGGCGACGCAGCAGCAGACAAGAACAAAGGCCACGATGGCGATGATCAGGCAGACCTTGCCCAACGCCTTGGACTCCTCATCTTCCTTCCCCATGTAGATTACACCAATAATAATCCCGGCCAGGGGGATGAAGAAAGACACAATGTACAGAAGGATCTTCATCCCCGAACTATAGCGTTCCTCAACCATCTATTTCACCTCCTTTCTTCGCCGGATTCGCCCCGAAACCTTACTGTCAGGGTTTGGCTATTTTGGATAGACTTGCAAATTCTCCACCCCGCACCTAGAAGATATAGATCTGGCGGTCCCGCAGGTCGCCCTGGTCATCGTAGGCGATGTGGCCGATAGGGGTGTCGAAATCCAGGCCACGGATGGCCTCGGCTATCCTGGCTGTGTCGTCAACAGTACCCGCCTTCTTGATGCCCTCAACTTCCCCGGCTCATGTAGACCTCACCCATGGCCTCGGCGATGTCCTCCTGTCAGGAACTGCTAGGGCACAAGGATGTGAGCACCACGATGATCTATACCCACGGACTCACACGAGGGGGAATGGTAGTCCGCAGTCCACTGGATTAACAGTTCACAACTGCCGCACACGAATCCGCACGGTCCGCCCCCTGCGTTTGGCCACCACGATGAAAGGAGGTCGTATATCGGCGGGGCATTATCCCGCCTGAAAATCGGCCTTTCCTCACCGAAGAGCTGATACGAATAGCGAGTACGCAGAGAGTTGTGATTGATCCAGATTTGCAGAGTCAAGCTCTCTGTGACATTGCCTCTGATCTTGACCCGGAACCGTTCCTCGCCATAGACTCTCAGTTCGGTTATCTTCGGTTCCGCGATCAGCGCTGAGTCATGGAGGACCTGCAGGATTTGTTGATACATCAATCTGCTCTATGTCAGCTTTTATCCTCCGCCAACTTTCAAGCATATCCCGTGCCGACTCCCACTCCATCCAATCGTCTTCTTCCTTGATGGTTGCCTTACCGAGCAGTGAATCGGACCATTCCTCAAAACTCGTCCCGTATTTCTTTTGAAAACGAGCTATCTCCTGTTCAGCTTCATCTATTTGCTCTTGCACGTGTCGCAGGACCAAGTTTTTTAGAGCCTCTTCCTGACTACCATATATCCCCATTTGTACAAGCGGCTCAATCAGAATAGGAATGGTTTTGTCCAAAGCAGCATTCACAATACCCTCCCCATGTTTAGTTCATCATATCAAAAGTAGGTTGATAATATCTTGTATGACTGCTGGATGGTCTCCATATCCCCTCGCGTACCTGGCCGTCGGTGGACTGGGCGATGATCTCCAGGGTGTCGTAATCGGCGACGCTGAAGACGCCTAAATAGTTATCTCAGCGCAAGTCACGCTCCCAGCGTCAACACAGAGCTATGTCGGCAGGATTATTCCACCCCTAGCCTCTTCTTGCGTTCGGCCAGTTGAGCGTCAATGGTGGTGCGCTCCAGCACCTCATCCATCTGGGCATCCAGGCGGGTGGCAGCCATCTCACCCCGGGCGGCGGCCTTGTCCAACCGGGTGCGAATGGATTCGGCTATACGACCGATGTCATCATCACCAGCCCCTACCAGGTCATCCAGGGAGCTGATGGCCTTGGCGGTCAGTTCTTTGGCCCTGGCCAGGTCCAGCAGGGCTTGTAGCTCCTCGCGCTCCTGCTTGATGGTCGTCAGCTTGGCCTCGAGCTTGAGCTTGGCATCCAGCAGCTTCTCATACTCGGTTTTCTGTCGTTCGTGCTGCTCCCCGTAATTGTCGGCCAGCCGTTGGGTGGAGTTCAACTTGCTCTGGGCGGCGACGGCCAGCTCTTCCCGGTTCTCTTGCAGGAGGATGTCAATGTTGCGGTCCAGTTCGTCAGCCTTGGCCTGGAACTCGTCGAACTTGCGCTTGAGAGTCTTGACCTGCCCACCGACAGTGGCTGCTGCGTCTTCCAGCTTGTCCAGGTTGTCTTCCACCTCGCGGATGTATTGGTCAATGACGGCCAGCGAGTTCTGCTTCAAAGCCTGATCCACCAGGTAATGCAGATTAGCTTTGATCAAAGTGGTAACCTTATCCAATAGCGATGCCATTTTCTAACCTCCCTATTTGTTTAACATATGAAATCGGCGGTCAGCGGTCGCGCAAGCGTCTAACGCCCAATCCCCACACTTCCGCCAAAAGCAGCCGACATCTCCTGGTAAATGGCGGCGATGTTGGCTTCGTTGCCCGGATAAAAGTTGCCATTGGCCTGGCTGGCCAGTTCGGCCAGGACTTCCTGGTCGGCGTCGTCACCGTAGGCGATGGTGAAGACAGTCGTGTCGTTGGCTGTAGCGATTTCTATGAGGTATCGGTCAAAGGTATATTGGAAGCTGTTGTTGTCCAAGCCATCGGTCAAAACCACCATGGCATTGCTTGTTTGAGATGAGGTAGAGTTGGCGATGCTGTTGGCGCCAAGGCCAATGGCATCGTATAGGGCTGTATCCCCGCCAGCCTCCATACTCTCAATCGTCCTGACCACGTTCTGACGGGCCGGGCCAACCTGCTCGTGATGGATGAGGACGAGTGGTTGACTTGAGAAAGGGACGATGGTGATAAAATCGTCGTCACCCATCTGCTCCACAAACTGGATGGCAGCTTGGCGCATATTCCTGATCTTGTTACCGTCCATGCTGCCCGATACATCGAGGATCATGACCAGGTTGACGTCTTTACGCGCCGCTTGCCATAAATCTTGCACGGCGTAGATGGTATCAACCGTGGGCGGGCTAAAGACAACCTCCGGCTGGGATAGATCAACGCCGTAGGCTGCGTCCAGGGGAGCACCGGTGGTCACACTATCGTTAACCGGGCGCAAGCCATTGGCCACGGCCAGTTGCTGCGCTTCCTGCCCCAGCAGATAATCGCGGAAGAGCGTGGCCGCTTCTTGGGTTTCGGCGCTGGCCGCACCGTTCACGCAAGCGGGATGGGTAGCCACAAAGGTTCCTTCAAAAGGATAGATGGGCACAATGTCCGGATCTCCACCGCCATAGCGGATGACGGTGCTTTCGTACATCACGGCTGCCCCCAGGTAACCGATGCCTCGCTCGCGCATGGTCTGCCCCAGGTGATCGGTGGAGGTGCTGAACCAGGAGACGGTACCCTCAAAGGCGCCCACAGAAGCCTGGACAATCGGCTGCTGGATGTCTTCTACCGTGACGGCGTCCGATTTCGATTCAGCGGCCTGGACAATGGCTAACAAGGTACTGGTCCCAGTGCCGGATAGGCCAGGGTGGGTATGCCCCATGCGCAGGGTTGGCCCAAACTGACCGCCGCTATAATAGGCCCAGGCGGATGGATCGGCGGCGAGGCCGCCTATGTCCAGCCAGCCCAGGGAGCGACCGGGCCAGCCCAGGGATTCGGCAATGGGCCGCCACATGGCAATGACCAGAGGGCTTTCGGCGACGCTAACGCAGTTCCCCTGGAAGCTGGTTTGACCTCTCTCAGCCAGAACGTTAGCCCAAACCTCACTGTCTGGTATCCACAGAGCCGGTAGATACGCACCGGTGGTCATATCGGCTACGGCCTGCCCTGACTCCACCGGGTTCAGGCTGACGAAAACCGGCTTTCCGGCGGCTGTTTTAGTCTTGGCCTTGTTAAAGTCCTCAATCGCTCCTTGCAGCCAGGGAGTGAGGCTGGTGTTGGCCACCACTTCAACCAGGGCCGCGTTACGGGGTGGGCCGGTGCTGGTGCTCAGACTACAGGCCATGGTTGTCAAGCCTAATATCGTTATCAACAGGAGGATATTGAAGAAAAGTTTTACTCGCATAATTTGCCTTCCTTAGTAAATAGCCATTACTGTCCGTAAGAGAATAACTTTCACTCCCGCCGGATTGCAAATCCGGCGGTCCGGCGGCTGGATTACAAATCCAGCCGG
>SOHZ01000529.1 GCA_004377365.1 Anaerolineales bacterium
CCAGTGGCCTGCCTCAGCTTTTCAGGAGCTTGTCCCAAACATGTGACGGTCGCCCAATCTGCTATTGCCATTATGGCGATGATGAGGTATAATTGTTGACACAGGAATCTCAGGCTGTCGCGTGCTATGTTAAAGGTCTCTCTTGCAATGATCAGCTCTGATCGCTTGCATCTGTGAGCGGTAAAGAAATGTTCTAGCAAGGCGGTGAGTAGTTGCGGAGGTAAGGAGCATGAGCTTGAAGGTCTTCCTGATAGGAAAGGATGCATCCACGCTCAGTTCGTTGAAGCCTAGTTTTGAGAAAAAGGGATATATAGTTTCCGCGGTGCACAGTAGGAAAAAGGCCCTGGAGCAGGTTGGTGCCGATAAGCCTGACTTGATTATTTTGGATGCCACTTCACCCAGGCTGGACGGCGAGAGGACCTGTAAGGCTTTGCGTCAAGAAGTGGGAGATGTTCCCATTATCCTTATCCATGAGGAAGGTAGTGACTCTGGCCAGGCCGAGGCGGATTTTTATCTGGCCGCGCCTTTTACTTTCCGCAAACTGGCCAACTGCGTTAAAAGGGTTGTACAGAGCAGTGAACAAAGTGGGGAGACCCTACAGGTGGGTGGCCTGATTCTCAACTTAGACAGGCGTTCGGTGACCAGAGGTAAAAAGAAGCATCAGTTGACTCCCAAGCAGTTTGAGCTGTTGGAAGCTTTTATGCGAAATCCGGGCAAGGTGCTGAGTCGCAAATTCCTGATGAAGAACGTTTGGGAGACAGACTATCTAGGGGACACCAGGACCTTGGACGTTCACGTGCGTTGGCTACGAGAGAAGATAGAGGAGGATCCCAGTTCGCCAGTCTATCTGTGCACAGTACGCAGCGTGGGTTATCGCTTTGATGTGCCAGAGCAAGTCTCTGGCGTCGAACCCGGAGCAGCCGAGGATTAGAAATCCCCGTCTGAAGTTGAAAAGCGCCCTCAGGCGCTGGGATTAGGCCCTGAGGGGCCTTCTCAGCTTCAGGCGTCGAATTCCATTCGGCGATCTAAAAGGCCAGGTTAGTTGTGTGAAACAGTATTAGGAAGCAGACAAGCCAGGAAGTAGGTGGTCCTGGCTCGTTCTTTTTGGTGTAGGCATTGTAGTGTCCTGTCAACCCTGAATTGATGCGTTGTCATTCTGAGCCGGAGCGTAGCGGAGGCGAAGAATCTCGTCCTTTGCATAGCAGAACACTCGTTTACCCAAAACGAGATTCTTCCCTTCGACTGGCTCAGGACAGGCTTCGATAGGCTTCGCTACTCAGGATGCTATCGCTCTAACCGATTGAACACTTTCGTTAGTGTGTACTACCCTGTGGCAGCCACCGATTGCGGTAAGGGAACCACCTTGCCTCCTCTCGGCTTGCGCCGGGCTGCCTTCTCCCTGACCTGGGGCTGAGGGAGGGTGGTCAGGCGCAGGCTGCAAGCGGCGCATTCTCTGGGGCTGGCGATGGGAGCGACCCTGGCCGCGCAAGCAGCGCGCAGGAAAGAGACGGAGGGTGGCTCGTCGTTCCAGACCTCGGTTCTGCCGCTGGCGTAGCGGACGACGATGGCCGAGGGGGAAGACTTCTGGAGGGAGAAGCGGAGGTGGTGGCAGGCGATGGTTTTCGCCGGGCAGTTACGGCAGAGGTTGGGCGAGACCTCGTTGTCGCCCAGGGTGATCTTGGCGCAGACGATGCGCCCGTCGGCGGCCACGCTGCGATGCTCACACAGTCCATTCACTGACTGATCATGATCGTCCATAGCAAAACCCCCTTGTGTGTCCTAGCTATATTATACTAGAACATACGTTCTAATGTCAAGGGGGTTTTCAGCCAATGGCGGTAATTTTAAGGTTGGATTCGGTTCGCTATCCGCCAGCTTTCTGGTTCAGCATCCTCATGAGGCGAGCCTTGCGGCGGGCGGCGTTGTTCTTGTGGATGACGCCTTTCTGGGCCGCCTTGTCCAGGGCGCTGATAGCCTGACGCACGGCGGCCTGGGACTGTTCGGTCCGGCCCTGCTCGGTGATGAGCTGGCGGGCCTTTCTGACGTAGGTCCGAGCCGACGAGCGGAAAATGCGATTGCGTTGTCTCTTCTTCTCCGAGCTTCTGATCCGTTTCAGAGCCGATCTATGAGTGGCCAACTTTTTCTCCTCCTTGCGGTGAAACTTCAGGGGGTATGATACACCATTTTGGCGGATTTGTCCAATCTGGTGCGGTGGCACGAAAAGAGGCACGGGGTACCGCCCGCGTGGCTCAAGACACGCTCGACAACATTGACCCTGAGAAGCGGGATACTGCGGGCATGGCTCTGGGTTTGGCGTTGGTACGGTTGAGTGGCTGGAAGTAGTAAGGTGGTCTGCTGCGAAGCATCTGATTCTAGGCTCACCGCCGGCACTATTCTTTCAGCACACCCTTAAGTAGCGCAGCTATAACGGGAAGAGCAGCACTAGTCGCCAAAGCACCCACAAGGCGTCGGATGACCCTTACAGGCAGGGGAGCTATGTCAAAGGTATAGGTACCTAACTTTTCCATCTGACTCCACTCCTTCGCCGACACCCATAGCTCGGCTTGGGCCACTCTTGCCTTAGTCTTCTCTGGCAGCAGTTTGATGGTGCGCGTTTTGCGCTGCTTGGGTTCCAATGTCTTGAAATTAGCAACGTTGCTGTCTTCCAGTCCAGTTGCCACGGGCACCGTCCCACTGAAAACTAAGCAGGCAGTGACCCGGTTCAAGGTGCTGTTGCTTTTGTTGACCAGAGTAATAGTAAACGATTCCTCTTCCCCTGGCACTAACCATGATGAGTATTTTATAGCGAAATCCAGTTCATTATTACCACGTTGGACCTTACTGACAACAAGCGAGTCGATATCGATAACCCACCAACAGAGGTATATAGCTATCACGCTTAAGGCCGATAGGATGATGACTGATACGAGCAGCGGGCGGTGACGCCACAAGGGCTGAAGAACAGCATCAATCCTTTTGATAAGCGTAGGCTGTTTTCTGGATGGTGGTTGGATAAGTCGGACTTCCAATGGAGCCAACCTTATCCCTTGTCTTTCCGGTTGTGCGCTTGGAGAGTTCGCATGGGAGTCAGGGATTTCCATAATGATCTCCTTAGATCTCTCGTCTGCCTTCCTTCGGCATCAACACGACAAACAAAGCAAACAAGAGGAATACAGCAAATAGAACCACTGAGGGCCAGAAGAGGAAATCGAGATCGAACAAGAGGCCCAGGCCCATACTCAGGCTGCTGAAAGCGAACGATAGAGCAGCACCCAAATAACTAAGCCGCTTTGCCTTCCTTCCTCTTGGTACCTTTACCTTCTCTCCCCCTGGCACTCCGCTAGTTCGCGAGAGTACCCATCTGGCGAAGATTGGGGAGAATATCTGATGATCGCCGTCTGATTTTACTACGATGCCTCGATTTACTAATGAAGTCAAAGTGCGTTGCCCACTCAACCTTCTGTAGCGCCTATTGGCCATCCATGCTCTCAGACCACGAGATTGGCTTCGCTGAGCCAGAGTAGCTAGGACACGTTGTTCGCCCTTTGTGGAATGTTTCCAGTAGTAAGCGAAATGCGGCTCTATTTGCACTCTGAAGACTTCTTCAACAGCTTGCCGTGCTTCCTTTCGATCAATCTTGCTGATCCTCTTTTTCCCTCGATAGGCGTCGAAGAGGTAGGAGCAAGCAAGTTGCAAGAAATTGGGATGACAACCTGAGATGCGCGTGACACACTCGACATCGTCTTTCGAAAGTGATACGCCAGTACCTTCGAGGTATCCTTCGATCAACTCGTGAGCTTCTTGGATAGAGAATGGAAGAAGGTAGATGTTGGTGAACACGTTAAAAAAAGGTGATGCAGCTATTTCCTCAGTAAGCGAGTAGTAAACCAATTCTCGCCTGCTAGCGGTAACAACTGCAAGCTTATGTGCTGTGATCAGAGACCGTAATCCGAGGTAAAAGTCCCCGCCGAGCTTTGGGCTTTGGACGACATTCTCGAATTCGTCCAAAAGTAGTACAACTTTGAAACCCTGGTCAACGACCGTTTCGAATATCGTGTCTACATCGTGCAGGCTAACGCTTTCCTTTTTCAGAATTTCGTCGATTTGATTGCTCAAATTCTCATCCACGAATGTGGATTGCATCTCGGACAGAACAAGGCGCCAGAATTTGTCTTGCGTTATGTCGGAACGCTGAGAGAGATCAATATCTATGAAGACAAATTCGCCAGAAAGGCCGAATCGTTCGCGCATCTGAGGGCGCTGTAGAACTTGCAGCAGAGATGTCTTGCCGATCCTTCGACCTCCAACAATAGAACTGCTTTCGAAACCTGGATTTGTCAAGCGCTCGATTACTCGCCTGATCTCCTGGTGCCGACCATAGAAGTAGTGTGGCTCGCTTATCGGACTACCACATATGAATGGGTTTCTCATAGCTTCCTCCCTTCTGAGAGTATCCACCTGGCGAAGATAGGGGAGAACACGTCAAAATCACCGCTATCCGTTTTAACCACTATGCTTCGGTTTATTAATGAATCCAAGTCCACGTTGAATTCTCTGGTCAGCTTCCTGTATCTTATGGCGGCAACAATTCTTCTCACGAGTCCTTGTTCTTGACTCCGACGGGCCACGGCAACAAGAGCGCGCTTTTCCTCTTGGGTACATGTTTTCCACAATTCCTCGAAGTGTGGCCTCGCTTGTATTCTAAACTTGTCTTCGACGTACTGCTTCGCCTGCTGTCGGTCAATACTTTCGTCAAAGTGATGGTCCTTATACTCCCTACTCCGATAAGCGTCAAAAAGGTGCGAACAGGCAAGCTGTAGCCAATAGGGATGACCCCTGGAAATCTTGAAGACAAACTCGCGGTCATCCTCGTCAAAGACAATGCCAGTGTCCTCTAAGGCTCTGTCAATCAGTTCGTTTGCTTCAGCCCGACTGAAGAGCCCTAGAGGCACGAAAACAAAGCTGTTGTAGAACGGGGAACCTGGAGCGAAGATGTCACGGCACAGCACGTGTAGCGGATCTCGGCCGGCAATTATCAGTGCTAGCCCTCGAAGTGGGCGATTGATAAGCGATCGCAACAAGTTCAGAAAATCTGCACTGTCTGATCTTGTGTCGCTAATGGCTGATTCGAATTCATCTAAAAGGAGCGCCACCAATTTGCCCGCGTCTGCAAGTTCGTCAAAGAGTTGCTCGATATCTACATTGGGGATTCGCGTTTTTGTCCCAAGTGTCTTAACTTGTCTTTTCACTTTTGCATTGGCAAAAGGCTCTATCAAATGTAGAACCTTCTGCCAGAACCTAGCGGCTGTAAAAGGGGATATACTGAGACAGTCTAGGTAGATAAAGACGTGCTCAGTCTCAAGTGCTTTCCAATCTTGAGTTGCTTCGAGGCTCTTGAGATAATGTAGAAGCGAAGTCTTTCCTATGCGCCGCCCTCCGCTGATGGCACTGCTACCTTTACCTGGGCCACGAAGATTTTGCTTAATGGTCGTCACCTCATGTTCTCGCCCGATGAAGTGTGTGGGAGGTACCGGATTACCTACAATGAATGGATTTGCAAGTCCAGGTGTTTTTTCAGACTCTCTGGAGTGCATCGTCTTCATGACAAGTCCTCAGAACCGCCTATCAGTCGTTGATCTCTCCCTGCTTACAAGCGCTCCCATGAGTTGCCGCCGTCCGTAGACCTGTAGAGCCCACCATATCCGCCGGCGTAAATAATTTGACTATCGTTAGGATCAATAGCAATGGTCAAGATTGAGTAGTGTCTTCCCGATGGATTAAGCGGCAGACCAGCGCTGATTGATTTCCAGGTTTTGCCGCCGTCTGTGCTCTTGTAAATCCCATCGTTGGCCAGATTGTCTCTGTCTCCTGTCCCGGCGTAGATGATGTCGGGATTCTTGGGGTCAATGACCAGGGCGGAGATTCTGAGGTCGGAATATTGTAACCTTGGTGTTAGTAGCTCCCAGGTGTGCCCGCTGTCGGTGCTCTTACTGATTTGGGTTGCATCGTCCCCAACATAGACAATCCGTTCATTATCAGGATGAACAGCCAATGAGGTTGCTCCTCTTCCACAATAGGTACAGGATAGCTTCTCCCATGGAGAGCTTCCGCCATCAATGGATTTCCAAATCTCAGCTCCCTTGCCAGCGGCGTAGATCAATTTCCCGTCACGGGAGCCGATGGCCAGATTGTAGATGGGTGTATCCGCCATGCCTTTGTTCCTTGCTTCCCACGTCTGGCCTTGATCCAGACTCTTGTAGACACCACTTCCTGTACCTGCATAGACAGCGCGTGGATCATCAGGTACAACGGCCAATGTGTGAACCATTTCCTTTAAAGGCAGCCCGCTCTCCTTTGGAGCTGTGATGGCTTTCCAATTCGCGCCGCCATCGGTTGATTTCAAGATGCCTTCCCACGAGCCGGCATATAGGATTTGGGGATCCTTTGGATCAATTGCCAGACACTGGATAGTATCATATCGCCCTTCGATATATGCCCAAGAGTTGCCTCCGTCGGCTGTTCTGTAGATTCCCCTTCTCTCTCCCCCAACGACCACGTATATCTCTTTAGTGTCCTTCGGGTTGATAACGACATCCCAGACACTGAGAGGCCCCAATGGCCTCGGAATGGGCGTCTGGCTCGGCGTTGGAGTCAGGGTAGGCAAGGGAGGCGGAATTGGTGTTGGTGTCTCCGTTGAGGTTGGAGTCGGCGTTGGTGGCACTGGCGTATGGGTAGCTGTTGGCGTCTCTGTGACCGCAACCACCACAGGCGTCGCAATCGTTGGCGCAATTGTGGAAGTGTTGGTCGCCGAGGGCTCTGGGGTCGTGGTCACCGTTGGGGATGCTGTGGCAGTCGGTGAGATGACCGCTGATATCTGTGTGGGGGTTGGCGTTTCAGGTTTTGGGGACAGCCCTTTTGCGGCAAAGAAAGCAGCAAGGGCTAAGACAAGAGCTCCTATACTGGCTGCTAAGAGGGTAGGTAAGGGCGGCCTTTTGACCTTCTCCTCTCTCTTTACTTTCTTGGTAAAAGCGTTGAGTTTCTCTCTCACCCGTTGGTCCTCTGGTGACAATTCGAGGACCCGCCGGTAGTGTGTGGTCGCCTCTTCAGGAGCACCTTCCCTTTCCAATGATTCAGCCAAGGCCAATCGAGCTTCGATGAGATCGCCCTTTGTCTTGTCCTGGTCGAAGCTGAAGGCTTTTTCAAACTCATCAACGGCCTGGGCGAGTTCGCCTCGCTGATAGAGGACCTGGGCCAGGCCTAGACGGGCCCCAAAGTGATTGGGATTGGATCGCAAAGCCGTGCGATAATGTTCGATAGCCGCTTTCAAATCACCTCTTGTCTGGAATCTACGAGCTTTTTCATATTGCTGCACCGCTATCTCACTGACGTCATCTATCTCTCGTTTTGCTTGTTGGGGAGGGTGTTTCTTGGCAACCCAACGGCGTACCAAGTCTATAGCAACCGAGTAGTTGCCTGCGCTGTTTTGTTTCAGTATTTCCCAGTCAACCAGTCTATCTGGAGCCTGGAGCCATTCTATGCCGAATTGTCGTATCCCATATTGGTCTAGGGACTTTTGAATCTCCTCTTTGTTGACAGTTATTTTCTTAGTGGTGATATCAGCCACAACTGAGAGGATGAAACGTTCTGCTGGGGGTACACCTTTCCAGAACCAGACCAAGCCGCCAGTGCCTGTCTCTAGGGCTTTGTCAATTGTGGCCTGGACGTCATCAACCTCTACTTGCTTCCTGTTTTCCCGCCAGAGACGGTTAAAGATTTCGAAGCACATGACCTGTATGAAGTAAGGATGTCGGGCTGTCAAATTGAGAATGGCTTCGATAGCGGCAGCGTCATATTGCAACTGATCTTTTGCAGGCTGAGCGATCAATTGCACTGCATCTTCATGGCCAAGGAAAGAGACACGTTTGTACTGGCCTTGCCTAAAAATCGCCTTGAAGCGCCCTGGCAGCTCTTCTATCGGCTGCCCTACCACGAAGACGAAGGCCAGGTGGGTTTTGTCGGCGACCAAGTTTTGTAGAATAGGGAAGAATTCTGTGGAAGCGGCGCCTTTCGCTGGCGTTATCTCTCCGCTCAGGGCATCAAATTCATCGAGGAGCATGAGGAGTTTTCTCTCCTCAAGTTGGGGATACACTGAGGGCAAAAAGTTCTCTACGAAATACTTGCCATCGTCTTTGAATCTAGCAGCGGATGGGCTGGGGATTTCCAGCGACCTGGCAATGGTGGCAGCCAAATCATATAGGACTTCATCTACCCCTTGCCCCCCCCGGCCGTAAAAATCAAAGAAAATGGAGTGAAATTCATCGGCAAGGTGATCGGGGAGTTGATGAAGAGTAGACGTTTTGCCAATACGCCGTTGCCCGAAAAGCACGGCAACGTTCTGATGGCGTGGGGTCAATGTCTCTCGAACGAAACGGAAGACATCTTTCCGACCATAGAAGGCCTTAGTACTCGTGATGGGTACGCCAATGACATACGGGTTCGTCATTGTCTCCTCTGTAGGGCAAACCTAACGCCAGTAGAACACACGAGTTTCGCTTTTGGGACTGATTTCTACTATCTCTGTCTCGCCACTGGTCGCAGTAACTTGTACGATCACCACGGCCCATTGATATGTTTGGTCGTCAGCTTTGCCATAGTAAGTCTCTGCAGGAAGGAGCCAGTCTGTCTCTTTCACCCGGTTCCTGCTCGTTGTGGGTTGCCCGTTCTGCTGATAGCGCAGGATGATCTGATACCACTGATCCTCTGCCAAAGTCGCTGACGACGTCCATTGCAGGTTGATAAAAGCTCCTGCTCCTTCGAAAGACTGCTCGCCTTCTGGCCAGATCAACTGGGGAGCCTGCAGCGCCAGTGTTGGAGTGGATGTGGGTGCCTGGGTTGGGGATGGGGAGGATGTGGGCATATTGGTTGGAGTGGCCGTTGGCGGCACCGGTGTACTGGTAGCTGTTGGTGTGTCTGTGACCGCAACTACCACAGGTGTCGAAGTCGTTGGCACAACTGTAGGAGTATTGGTCACTGTAGGCTGAGGGCTGGGAGTTATCATTGGAAGTGATGTGGCGGTTGGTGCAACGACTACTGCTATCTGGGTGGGAGTTGGCGTTTCTGGCTTCGGGAAGAGCCCCTTTGCGGCGAAGGAAGCAGCAAGGACCAAAGCAAGCACTCCTATGCTGGCCGCAACTAGGAGGGGTAAGGATGGCTTTTTCTTGGTAAGAGCGTCGAGTTTCTCTCTCACCCGTTGGTCCTCTGGGAACAATTCGAGAACTCGCTGGTAGTGTGTAATTGCGCTTTTGAGAGCCCCTTCCCTTTCCAGTGATTCGGCCAGAGTCAATTGGGCTTCGGTGAGACTCTCTTTCGCTCTATCTGGGTCAAAGTAGAAGAGTTTCTCATACTCATCAACTGCCTGGACGAGTTCGCCTCGTTGGTAGAGGGTTTGTGCTAAGCCCATTCGAGCTCTGAAATGGTTGGGGTTGAACCTTAACGCCACGCGGTACTCTTCGATAGCTTGCTCTAGACTGCCTTCTCTCCGAAGTCTTTCAGCCTTTTCGTAACTCCGTGTTGCTATCTCACTAGCGCCCTCTAGCTCTTTCCTCGCTTCTTGAGGCGGGTGTTTCCTGACAGCCCATTGTCGCACTACATCCACGACGATACTGTAGTTATCTTGTCCTTCTTGTCTGATGATCCCCCAAGCCAGTAGCTTATCGAGCACATCGGTGAACTCTATCCCCGATCGTCGAACTTCGTACCTGTTCAAGACTCCGTTGATCTTCTCCCAAGTAGCGGATTCCTCCTCTTCAGTTATATAAGCGATCGTTGAGAGGATCAGTCGCTCAGGTATGGGCAAGCCGTGCCAAATCCAGACAAAGGCAGTCTCACCTCTCTCGATAATGCTTTCGACAACGGTATGAACATCTTCTCTCATAACCCGTTCTTGTCTCAATCGCTGCACCCGATTAAAGAGCTCGAAACAGATGAGTTGGGTGAAGTAGGGGTGAGCGGCGGTCAGTCTGAGAATGGCCTCGATGGCTTCACTGTCGTAGGAGAAAACCCCCTCTACTGGTTTTGTGATCAGTTTTATGGCGTCCAGTCGGTTGAGAAGGAAAATACGCATGAAGCGTGCTTGCTTAAAGATCGCCTGGTAGAGAGGGGGCAATTCTTCTATCCTACGACCGACTACGAAGACAAAGACCAGTTTCTTTTCCTTAGCAATCAGATGCTGGAGGTAGGGAAGAAGCTCAACTAGGGCTGAGCCTTCAGGCATTTCTTCCCATAATTCATCGGTCAAGACGTCAAACTCGTCGAAGAGTAAAACCAATCGTCTTTTTCCCAGTGCATCAAAAACCATGGGAAGAAAGGTTGTTTGGAGATAATCGGTGCTGAACTTGGCTCCATTGGGAGTTGGAACGGGCATTGCCAGCGGTCTGGCAATAGCGTGAGCAAGATCATAGAGGACCCTCGATAGCCTCTGTCTTGCTCGGCCCTCTAAGTCAAAATGGATTACGTGAAAGTCGTCAGATGGCAACAGATCGGGCAGTTTAAGCAGAATGGAGGTCTTACCGCTCCGTCGTAGTCCGTAAAGCACAATGACATTCTGCTGTGGCGCAGCCAAGGTTTCTTCAATGAAGCGAAAGACATCTTGCCGTCCGTGGAACGCACTGCCCGTTGCTGGCGGACCGGCAACATAAGGATTCTCAATTCTGTTTTCACGGGCTTCCTCAGAGTTGGTCACCATTCCTCTTCTCCAAAACAACACCCCTGCGGCAAACAGAACTTATCCAGCGGTTTACACAGGAAGAATATCCTGCTCACCCGCGGAGACCAGTTTCACCAGCAGGGGTATTTCACCAACGTGGGGGAGTACCAATGTCATTGTTCCCCCCTGCAAAACTACTTTTTGCGAGCTTGTGCTCAGGCGGTTAGAAGGCTATACACAATTCTATTATACATCGGTTATGAGGGTCTGTCAAGGGAAAATCCCTATTAAGTTATGGAGGTCATTAAAAGTCAATCTCTCAGTGTCTTCTCTAGATTTAGGATCTGCTCGTCCAGCTCGACGATTCTGTTGACCAGGGAGTCTATCTCGTTGACCAGGTCCAGAGGCGGGTTGGGGCCGTGTTGGGCTTCTTTGAACTTGAGGTGCTCGAGATTTCTCTCGTAGATGGTGTGGCCCTCCTTCAACGTCGTCAATCTGGTCTCAAGTGTTTCCGGGTCTGCCATACCGACGGGTCTTTCCCCGTTCTCAATGATCCATTGGGCAAACAGGAAGGAGAAAATCTCAGGATGACTGTCTGGGTGGACCACCAGCCCCCGCTCGGTCAGTGAACGCAGCTCACGGGTTAGCCGGGCCTGGGTGAGTTCGTGGTCGAGATCACGGGTCGCCATGGCCAGGAGCAAGGTTTTCTCACCCTCCGTTGAGGCCTCCCATAAGCTTTTGAAATGGTGCGACGCCTGCTCTTCGAAGCGCTTGCTGATGGCCCAGTAATTTTCTATGGGGCCTACCCGCACTCTGGACTCAAAGAGGAGTGAGCTCGCCGTCTGCAAAAGCAGGGGGTGGCCGCCCGCTACCTGCTTGACGTAATTGCGTTCGTCCTCCGTGAACTCTAGGCCGGTGCCCTTTAACATTCTGGTGAAGAACCGGTCCACCTCGGCCTCCGTGAAGGGCCTGAGTCGGAAGAGGAGAAAGGCGTTGCTGAAAGGCGAGCCCCTGAATTCGATTCCCTCACACAGCTTGTCCAGAGGCTGAGCGGCGCCGATCACCAGGGCTAACCCCTTGGGCACCCGGTTGATGAGAGCCCGCAAGCCGGAAAGGAAATCGTGGGTCATCTGAATGCTGGCGGGATCGGTCTGCACAACCCATTCGAATTCGTCCAGCAACAAGACCAGCGTCTGTCCATCCTGGTAGATTCGGTCGCTGACGATCTCGATATCAGTGCAACTGATTTCCTCCTGCCCCAGTAACTTGGCTATGGCTTTGCCGAGAGAGTCGTCGGCGATCTTGTTCTCCAGCAGCCTCAGTACCCTCTGCCAGAAACGGGTGGGAGTGAAACGCGGTATGGACTGGCAGTCCACGTAGAGGGGGAAAAAGTACTCTTGCAGGGCGGCCTCGCTCAATCGTTCGGTCAGGTAGTGGAGCAGAGAGGTCCGCCCAATGCGCCGCTCACCGCTGATGGCGCTGCTGCCCCGAGCGGCGCTTGCCAGGTGGTCTAGGATTCCCTGGATCTCCCGCTTACGCCCTACAAAGTAAGCTGGAGAGACGGGGGAATATGGGGTGAAGGGATTTTGGGGATGTGCCATCGGATGTCCTCCAGACTAGCTTGTACCCAAGGACCTGTATAAAAGAACAACTTCCCGCTTTTGCGAAGCCATCTGAGCATCCTGAATAGCTGCGGAACTGCGTCCTGAGCTACATCCTGAGCGTAGTCGAAGGGAAGTTTCGGCCTACTCAGGATGCTAGTTTTGCCTTTGCAACCGTTGTCCTGTTTATACTGCCCTGGGATAAAACGCGAAGTTATTTCTTCACGGCCCCTAGGTCTGATCTTTTCACTTCTTCTCTGAACCTGGTCTCAATCGCCTGGTAGCTTTCCGCCGTCACTGGGCCAGCCACCTTGGCTTCGAAGAGCAAGTGTCCCGCCAAAAGGGCTAGCAGGGGATGCCCTCGCGAAAGCCTGGAGATATAGCTGCGGTCGTGCTCGTCAAAGGTGATCCCAGTGCCAGACAGAGCGTTTTCGATCAATTCGTTGATCTCTTGATCCGAGAACCCTTTCAGGCGAACCGACATGAAGCTGTTGGGGAAAGGCGACGCTCCCCCAAAATCTATCGTCTGGCACAATTCTTCCAGGGGTTCGTTGGTGGTGACCACCAGCGACAGTGTCCTTGGCCTGCGATTGATGAGCGCCCGCAGTTGAGAGAGAAAATCGCGGGTTACCGTCTCATTGGCCATCTGGGTTCGGATCAACCGCTCAAAGTTGTCCAGCAACAAGATCAGTCGCTGCCCTCCCTCGTGAAGGGCGTTCAGGATCATCTCAAAGTCGGCGTTACTGATTTGCTCTTGCTGGTATAGCTTCTGGAGCTCTTCTCCCATGCTGTCTGGGAGGTGGGGCTGGAGGAGATTGAGCACCTGCCGCCAGAAGGCAGTGGTGTTGAAAGGATGGTCCACCAACTGGCAATCGAGGAAGGAGATAAGGGCGTTGTCCTCTGTCAGGTCCCATTCCGCTGCTATCTCTGGCGCGGCGATGTAATGTAACAGCGAAGTTTTACCGGTGCAGCGGGGGCCGCTGATGGCCACGCTGCCCTGGCCAGGGCCAGTCAACTGGCTGAAGGTTTTCCTTACCTCTCGCTTTCGACCGATGAAGCGGGAGGGGGGGACAGGACCATCAATCCAGAAAGGGTTGATCCCGATGGGCATCTCTCACTCCTCTCCTGCCTCTCTGCGGGAGATCATTTTCCGCAGGTCCTGCCCCAACTCGGCGCAGGTTTGATAGCGCTGATCGGCATCCTTGGCCATGGCTTTGGAGAGGATATCCTTCAACTCCGGAGGCAAGTGGGGGCCCAAAGCCGTGAGCGGCAGGGATTCCTCACTCAAAAGACGACGGATCACCGCATTGATGTTCTTCCCCTGAAAGGGTCTCTCGCAGGTCAACATCTCGTAGATGATGACTCCCAGGGAGAAAATATCGGAGCGGCCGTCAATCTCCTGTCCCAATATCTGTTCCGGCGATGCATAGTCCAAAGTCCCATGGAATATGCCTGACTGAGAGCCGTCTGCTGATGAGACTGAGGCCAATTTGGCCAGGCCAAAGTCGGTGACTTTCACCAGGCCGTTTTCCAGCAGAATGATGTTTGAAGGGTTGACGTCTCTGTGGATCACCCCGCACCGGTGGGCATAGTCCAGAGCATCGCCTATCTGGAGGGCAATGTCAACAGCCCGCTCCAGGGGCAGGGGGGCCAGGGCTTCCAGCACTTTAGCCAGGGTGGGACCTTCCAGGTATTGCATGACAATGAAGGGCTCACCTCTGTCTTCGTCGGCGTCGTAGACGGCCACTATGTTAGGGTGGGTCAGTTGTCCCGCGGACATGGCTTCGTGCCTGAAACGTTTCTTGGATTTCTTGGAGCGGGCTTCCCAGTCCAGGCGCATGACTTTCAGGGTGACTACACGGGCGATGTTGGGGTCTCGAGCCTTGTAAACTATGCTCATGGCCCCCTGGCCAAGCTCTTCGAGGATCTCATAGCGCCCTATTCTCTTCCAATCGGTGCGATCTAGCCTGACATCCTCCCTGTCACTGATCAGCCTCATGACATTCGTCACCTGCTCTGCCTCATCTCTTGGAAGCAGGTCGGACATGAGTGTTTCTCGTTTGGCGAATTCTTCCTCGTCAGCGCTTCTTATTTCTCTCATCACCCAGGATTCGAAGGTGGCCGGACAGACGGCGATTGTCTTCTCCACCTGGGCGATGAGGCCACGTCTAAGTAGGTCTTTCAGCGTGCGTTCATGGCGATTCAGAATACGCTCAAAGGCGGCTCTATCGTAGGTCCATTTGCTCTCTTCACGTTCTCCCAATCTCTTCAGGGCCAAGATCGTCAAAAGCATCTGTTCCTCGCGGCTACAATTCTCCCAGAGCTGGGAGAGGTGGTAGCGAGCCAGTTCTTCGAACTCTGCCCTGATTGATTCCGAGTTGGGAGCCGTTTCCAGACCCTGCATCCGGAACTCTAGAATGGTGGAGCCCGCCAATTGGATCAGGAGGGGATGGGTTCCGGCCAGGGAGCAGATATAGTCACGTTCTTCTGGGGTGAATTCGATGCCTGTTCCCCTCAAAGCGTTGTCAAGCAATTGGTCAATTTCTCTGCGGGTGAAGGGTCTTAGACGCCGGAAGGTGAACTCGTTGTCGAAAGGTGAGCCGATGAATTTTATCGGACGGCATAGTTCGTGCAACTCTCGGCAGGTCGCAACGACCAGCACCAGGGCCTTTGGTGTGCGGTTCATGAGCGCCCGCAAGGCCGACAGAAAGTCGCGGGTAAGGGGTTCGTTGTTATTGTCGGTTCTAATGACCCACTCGAACTCATCGAGCAGAAGGACAAGCACCTGACCTCGGCGGCTGATTTCATCGAGGACGATCTCAAAGTCAGTGTGGCCGATTTCTTCCCTGGCCAGGATACCCTCAATCATCTCTGGAGGCAAGTTCCCTTTCCTTTCGCGGAGGAGGAGGGTGAGCAGCCGCCGCCAGAAACGGGAGGGCGTGAACTCACTGATGGATTGGGAATCCAAGAAAAGGAAGAGATATTTATCCTGCGATAAACCCCATTCTTGCAGGATATCAGGATGGCAAACGTATTGTAGCAGCGAGGTTTTGCCAATGCGTCGGTCCCCACAGATGGCGATGCTGCCCAGGGCGTGGCTGGTGATTTGGTCAAAGACGCTCTGTACCTCTCGTTCCCGCCCGATGAAGTGGGAGGGGGGGACAGGGCCGCCACAAATGAAAGGGTTTCCTAGTCTGTTCGCTGGTGCCACTACTAGTTACCTCTTGAGAGCTTGACGTGGGAACTCACTGTCGCTTCCAGAGTTGGCCTCCATCGGTTGATTTGTACAGTCCCCCAAAGCTGGCCGCATAGATGGTCTGGCTATCGTTAGGGTCCATAGCGATAGATTGCACGTAATAGCCGCCGAGCCATGCGGCATCAATGGGCAGACCGTTGTTGATGCTTTTCCAACTCAGGCCACCGTCAGTGCTCTTGTAGATTCCATGTCCATCGTAATTGCTTCTGAAGCCAGTGCCGGCATAGATGATGTTTGGATTGCGGGGGTCAATGGCCAGAGCCGATATTTTCAATTCAATTCCTGGATGTTTCAATCCTCCATTTCTCAACAGCCAGTTATGACCGCCATCGGTGCTCAGTGACGCAGTGGAGTCATTGGTGCCAGCGTAGATCCATTGGCTGTTCTGGGGGTGCAATGCCAAGGCATAAACCGCTTCCTTGAAGTAGCCAGAGGATAGCTTTTCCCACGGAGAGCTTCCGCCGTCAATAGATTTCCAAATCTCGGCGCCCTTGCCAGCGGCGTAGATCAAATTCCCGTCACGGGAGCCGATGGCCAGAGTATAGATGGCTGTATCCGCCATGCCCTTGTTCCTTACTTCCCACGTCAGGCCGCCATTGGAGCTCCTGTAAACCCCACGCTCAATCCCGGCGTAGACAATCTGGTTGTTACCCTCTGGGATAGCCAGCACGTGGGCTGGCCCAGGGAGAGCGTCCTTTCCCACGGCGATCAATTCCCACGTTGCTCCCCCATCCATGGACTTTAGGATCCCATTCCAGATGGCCGCGTACAGAATCGAGGAGTCCTTTGGATCAATAGTTAGACTTTCAACTGTTTCATGCTTGTAAGTTTGTTCCCAGCGATAGCCACCGTCTGTGCTCCTGTAGATCCCTTGCCCTTTGACGACGGCGTATATCACTTTGTTATTCTTGGGGTTGACGTCTACATCCCAGACTTCCACATCTCCCAGGGGCTTTGGAGGTGGAGTAACCGGGGTCGAGGTTGGTGTCCACGTTGGTGAGGGCGTGAAAGTGGGAGTATTGGTTACCGTCGCTGTCGGTTTCGGGGTAGTTGTCTCCGTTGGTGTAAAGCTTGTCACCGGCGTTGGAGTGGCCGAGGGTGCTATGACGATGCTCACTTGAGTTGGTGTATGCGTGGGCCTGGGAGACGGCGATGGCGATGGGGTCAGGGTAGCAGTAGCGGTTGGTGTCAGGGCGGCGATAAGTTGTGCTCTTCTATATTCAGTGTATTTGGTGGTACCCCAGGCCCCAAGAGGGATAAGTACAAGAACTGAGGTGGCGGCAACAAGGGCCAGGCGCAGGTTGCGTTTGCGTCTGGCAATGCGTTCGCGTTGCACAATTGCTTCTTTCAGCAGAGCAGATACCTTTTGCCCGTCTTCACCCACATAATCAGGATTTCTACTGTATAGCCGCTCCCATTTCTCTTGTGCCAGGTCCCATATCTTTGCCGTGTGGGCCATCATGGCTTCAGCATAGAGGTTGGCCAGCGACCATTCTTCCAGGATACTCTGCAAACGCCGTTTGGCTTCCCCGTCGTCGAATTCACGTATTAACCATGTATAGACGTCACTGGCTCTTTTCCACTCTCTTTCTTGTTCGTACGCTTCAGCTTCGGCGAGCTTGATGTCTGTCACTCGCCTCCGTGCCACCTCATTGTCAGGCGCAATCTCCAGGACCCGCTCGTATCTTCTGACTGCCTCGACAGCAGATGTGGCATCCTTCTCCAACACCTCCCCGGATGCCAGCAAAGCTTTGATTAAACCTTCGCTGGCTATCTCATCCAGATTGTAGGCTTTCTCATATTCTGTGACCGCTTCTTTGACCAGACCCTGTTCATGCAGGGCTTGTGCCAGACCGAGCTGGGCTCCCGCGTGATTGGGATTGGCGGCCAGGGCGCGCCGGTAGCTCTCCATAGCTATTTCCAGGTCTCCGTCAATGTGAGCTTGCCGGGCGTAGGTGTAGTCGCGCATAGCCCGTTTACTGATACTCTCAAGCTCCCGTTTAGCGTTCTCCAGAGAGTGTTTTTTACTGATCCAACGTCTCAATAGCTCGACAACAAATTTGTAGCCGTCTCGCCTTTCCGTCTTCTCAAGCCAACCCCAATCCATCAGCATGTCAGGGGCTCGGGTCAACTCGATACCTAGCAACTTTACTCGATGTCGGCGTAGGGCTTCGTTGATGTTTTCTTTGGTAGCTATACCGTGTTCGTCAGTGACGCTGGTTACCGCTGAAAGGATGAACCGTTCGGCAATGGGCAACCCGTCCCAGAGCCAGGCCAGGCCCGAACCGCCGCTTTCTATCGCGTCATCAATAACAGCGTTAACGTCGTCTATCGTTACCTTGGTTTTACCCGGACTGTCGAGATAGTCAACCAGCTCAAAGCACACCAGTTGTGTCAGGTAAGGGTGGCAGGCGGTGACAGCAAGGATCTGCTCGATGGCATCGTCGTCGTATTCTAAAACGCCCACCATGGGTTCTCTGATGAGCCGCCTGGCGTCTTCTCTGGAGAGGAAAGAAATCGGTCTGGTTCTGGCCTGTTTGAATGTGGCCAGGAACTCGGGAGTCAGTTCCTCAAGGCGGCGTCCAATCACGAAGATATAGGCCAGTTTCTCTTCATCAAAGAGTCTATTTTGAAGGTAGGGGAAGAAGGTGTTCAAAGCCATCATCTCATCTGAAACCTCTTTACTCAGCACATCAAATTCGTCAAAGAGGAGAAGCAGACGCTGAGCCTGTAGGGCTTCGTAAGCTTGTGGGAGGAAATGCTCACTGAAATAGTCGCCGTCGCCCTCGAACTCGGACTGGGCCACAGGGGGAAGATTCAGCGTTTCAGCGATTTTCTTAGCCAGGGCGTATAGTACTTCGTTGAGGTTCTGGCTGGCTCGACCTTCCAAGTTGAAGTAGACGGGGTGAAAACCTTCCAGCAGGTTGGACGGCTTCTGTAACTGGTAGAGGATGGAGGTCTTGCCGACGCGCCGTTGGCCGAATAGCACAATGACCTTTTGATGAACTGACAAAAAAGTCTTTCGTACAAAATCAAAGACGTCTTGTCGCCCGTAAAAGCCTTCATCCCCTCCAATGGGTGGGCCTGCAATATAGGGGTTCGGTATCCTGACCATCTATCGTCCTCTCTACCAAGGGTAATAGTTCCTGGTGGTTACGGCTCTCCGGTCATCCTCAAAAGCGGGGAAGAGCACCTTAAGGCCATGCACAAAGGAATACCCCTGATGTAAGAATATTGCTCCAGGGGCCTCCAACCTCTACTCGCCTACGAGAACTTGCCTCACTAGCCGGGGCGCGTCGTCCAGTTGGAGGGCTTTCTGCTCCCTATCCTCTGGAATCGTGTTGTGATATAGCCGTCGCGCTAGTGGAGACTCTCTATGAATAATATACAACATCTGGAGGAAATTGTCAAGGGAGAAAATGGTATGAATTTGTCAGAACCTGGACGTTCTTTTGCGGAAGCTCAGCCTCAGCGGTGTTCCCTCAAAACCATACCTCTTCCGTAGTTGGTTCTCGATGTATCGCTCGTAAGAGAAGTGGACCAGGCGGATGTCGTTGACGAAGAAGACAAAGGTGGGCGGATCTACCGCAGCCTGGGTAGCGTAATAGAATTTCAGGCGTTTGCCCCCTTTGGAAGGGGGACTGTGGCGGGCCACAGCCCCTTTCATGATACGGTTCAACTCCGAGGTGGGGATGCGGACCAGCCTTTCCTTTTGCACCCGCAGGGCCGTGGGCAGGACCTTGTTCGCCCGTTGGCCGGTCAAGGCGGAGATGAAGAGCATGGGCACATAGTCCAGGAACTTGAGGTCGGCCCGGATGCGCTTGGTGTATTCGATCATGGTGTAGGTGTCCTTCTCTACCAAGTCCCATTTGTTGACCGCTACTACCACGCTCCTTGCCGCCTCTAAAATGTAACCAGCGATGTGAGCATCCTGGGCAGTGACCATCTCCGTGGCCTCAACGAGGAGCAGCACTACATCGGCGCGTTGGATAGCCCGCAGAGCCCGCAGCACGCTGTATTGCTCGATGCCTCGCTTGATGCGGCCGCGACGGCGGATACCAGCGGTGTCAATGAGGACGATGGGCACCCCTTCCCATTCCAGGTAGGTGTCAATGGCATCCCGCGTGGTGCCAGGGATTTCGCTGACGATGGCCCGCTCCTGGCCCAGCAATTTGTTGAGCAGAGAGGACTTGCCTACGTTGGGCCGTCCTACGATGGCGATTTTGATGGCCTCGATTTCTTCTGCCTCTTGAACTGGGAAAGAAGCCACCACATCGTCCAAGAGGTCCCCCGTACCTGTGCCGTGCAGGGCTGAGATGGGGTAAGGATCGCCTAGGCCCAAGGCGTAGAACTCAACGGCGGCCTCGCGTCTTACCTGGTTGTCGGCTTTGTTAGCGGCCAGGAACAGCGGTTTCTGAGAACGCCGCAGCACATCGGTCACGTCCGCGTCGCCGGCCACCAACCCATCTATGACGTCAACCATAAAGATGATGGCGTCTGCCTCGGCGATGGCAACTTGAGCCTGAGCCCGTATCTGTTCAACATATTGGGGTGAGGCCACTGAAAGCGGAGAGGGTTTCCCTTCTGTGTTCGGATGACCGGGGACAGCCACTCCTATCTCCAGCCCTCCTGTGTCAACCAGGGTGAAAGGTACGCCGTTCCATTCAGTGTCAGCGTAGAGGCGATCGCGGGTGGTGCCGGGGATGTCCTCGACGATGGCCAGAGGCTGGCCAATCAGCCTGTTGAAGAGCGTCGACTTGCCCACATTGGGCCGGCCGACGATGGCGACGATAGGTTGGGTCATGGGCTGCTCCACCTGAGTATGCATCTCGGAAACTGCAGAGCGATGTCCCCATGCCGCCTGCAGGACCTGGGGATAAGCCCTACTCTTCCAGGAAAGGTTCTGGCGTAGAGGCGGGGGTAGGAGCGATGCTTATCTCCACTTCGATGGTATCTGGCAAGATACTCTCCACCTTGATCCCTTCTGGGGCGATGGCTGTGGGCACGACTTTGTGTGTGCCTTGCTCTAGATCGAAAAGATTCAAAGTAACCTGCACATTCTCGGGCTTCAATAGCTCCAATTTAGGCAGGGGGCCAGAGAGGGTGACGTCTACGACTTGGGGTGAAGGGACAGCCTCGAGCCCTGGAGATAATCCTTGAATGATTAACTCGCTTTGCAGGGCGAGGGTGCTTTCAATGGGCATCACGTTGACTGTTACCATCACACCTTGGTCACCAGCCAGGGGCAAGGAAACTCCTTCGGGTAGTACCAGATGTACTTGTACTACCACATCGGCGCTGGCGTTACTGACATCCACCGGGGCTGTCTCCAAATAACCAGGAATCTCTTTGACGGCCACAGGGCGGCCAGTGACCGTCACGATGGAGGAATCCACCGAGACATTGGTGATGCGATAACCCGGTGCTACCCGCCCTTCCCAGATCACTCTGACCGCTACCTCTCTGTAACCCAATTTCTGGTCAATGGACACTTCCACTACAACCTGGTTTGGCTCTGGAGTGATCCAGCCAACTATACTGTCCTGCGCGTCGCGTAGGGAGAGGTCTATCCTGCGTTCCACGGTATCCTTGGCCCCTCGTAGATAGAGGTCTGCTACCGCCGTTACGACCTGGTCAACCAGCGGGCCGGGTCCTGTTATCTTCACTTCGGAGGGGGTGGCGTTGGCCGTTCGGGCACTGTAGCCGAGAGGAGGGTTGTCAAGGATGTTGATTTTGACTTCCACTTCCTTTTCTTTCAGTTCTTCCAGGCGGACGGTGATCTTCTCAGGCTTCTTTTCGACAATCCTGATGGAGTCATCGGAGCAGGTGACCTGGACTTGTACGTCGTGTACGCTAGCATCCAGTCCGGCCAGGTCCACTTGAGCCCGGAACTTGTTCACACTGAGCTCATCCCAATTGACCTGCGAGGCTCTGAGAGTGAGTTGAACTTTATCTACAATGTCGCCGAAGATGACTGTGCCCTCAGGCTGATTGACTATCTCAATAGGGATTGCTTCGGGAAAGACGTCCTCTACAATTGGATTCTCTTCATTGGCAGCTACTACCCAGACAACGACAGCCAATGCCAGAGCCAAGGCTATTGAGCCTACATTGTTGAGAAGGCGACGTAGCATGTGGGTGTTTCCTTTGCTTATCAACGCTGGCGTTTGAACCTGGGCTTGAGAAAGCCCTTGTCGAAAGCCTGGCTTGTCCAGGGGCGGTAGAAAGCTTGCAAAACTTTGCGCAGGCGCTTCTCATCAAGGTGACGGATGATGCGCCCGTTGCGGGCAATAGAGATGGCCCCTGTCTCTTCAGAGACAGTGATGGCGATAGCATCGCTCTGCTCGGTGATGCCTATGGCTGCTCGATGGCGAAGGCCCAGGTGGCGGTCGGTCATAAAGCCCTCGGTGAGAGGCAAGACGCAAGCGGCAGCAACAACTCTGTCCTCGCGTACGATAACCGCTCCATCGTGCAGAGCTGTGTTGGGGAAAAAGATAGTCAGGAGTAATTCACTGGTGACCAGGGCATCTACCTTCACCCCTGTGTCAATGTGCTCTTGCAGACCTGTCTCCCGTTCCAACACGATCAAGGCTCCATGGCGATGCTCCGACAGTCGTTGACAGGCTTCAAGAATCTGATTGAGGGCCTGCTCTATTATAGGCTGACGAGGTGGGCGGTTGATAGGAAACCCTGTTCGCCCGACTCGTTCCAACGCCCGCCGTAGTTCTGGCTGGAAGATAACCGGTATGGCTACCAACAGGGCTGGGATGGAGTTACGGATCAGCCAACTAAAAGCCGTTAGCTGAAAGGTACTGGTAACCAGAACGCTCAGCAAAACTATGATGATAATGCCGCGCAGAAGTTGGACGGCCTGAGTACCCTGGATAAGAAACAACAGCCAATAGAAGAACAGAGCGACCAGGAGTATATCAATGGCACTCAGCCAATCAAAGTGTGAGAATATCCACAAGATATCTGACAAGCTCGTTTCTCCTTGTGTTACAAGAAAGGCTATCTGGCGAGTCTGTCCAGAGCGAAGGGATATCCTATCGGCGAATGTGATCCAGGAGCTGGCGGTAGGCTTCGACGTTCTCTGGCTCCAGGGCAATGATTTGCTTGACGGTCTGCACGGCCTCGTCTCTCAAGCCAGCTTCCAGTTGCATTTCTCCCAAAGCGTCCAGTTCAGCAATGGCCTCGCGTTTCATACCCTGTTGGATATAGACTCGGACCAAGAGAGCTCTGAGAGACATCTCCTGGGGTCTCAATTGTATGGCATCTTTGAGGATGCTCAGAGACTTTTGCGGTTGATTGTTGGCTTCGTAATATCTAACCAGCTCCCCTAGCTCGGCCAGGGCTTTATGTATCTGCCCTTGCTTTTGGTACAGGTCAAACAAATACGTCCGCACCTGTTCGTCATCAGGGGACAACGCTTTGATCTTCTCATAAGCTGCTGTGGCTCTTCGCCAGTCCACTCGTTGCATGTTGATATCGCCGATTTTGTGCAGAATCTGCACTTTCCACGTTCGCTCGTTGGAGGCTTGTGAGGCCAGATAGAGAGCCTCGTTGAATTTTTCCAAAGCTTTGTCAATCTGAGCCAGTTGGTAATAGTCGTCAGCCAGGGACATGTATTGTTCCAGAGCCTGATCAATCTCGCTCTGATTGACTAACAGGTCAATCATCCTGGCACGGACGTTGACATCCATGGGGGACATCTTGAGGACCCGCTTGTAGACGCCAATAGCCTGTCGGTTATCGCCACGCATGTGATACACTTCTGCCACAGCCATGTATTTGGCAATGGCCTCATCGAGCCTCTCCTGGCGCACGAACACTTCCGCCAGGCGCAGATGAAGGGGTAGATAGGTCGAAGCTATTTCTATGGCCCTGTAAATCTCTTCAATGGCTGTAAGCAGCATGTTGCGCTTCATGTATTCCTGGGACCTAGCCATAGATGCTAACACTTCCTCAGAGCCTGGTACTTCCAGGATCTCTGCCAGGCTTCTGGTAACCCCCTCCTCAGCCACGCTGTCAAGACGGCGCCGGGCTTCCATCACCTTGTCTTGCCATCCTTTGCCGCTGAGAAAGTCAACCAACGAATCGAGGAAAGTTATGGCTTTGCCCCGGTCACCTTTGGCCGTATAGCTCTCTGCCATACTGTCGTAAAGTTGAATCAAATCGTCGGCTTGATCCCGTTGGACTGTTTGCAGGTCGACGATTTTCAAGACTTCAATGGAATGTTCCAGAGCATCCTCAATCTTGCCCTGGGCTCGATAGCATTCTCCCAGGGCAAAGTGGCTGGCCAGACAGTATTCAGGGTGTCTTGTCGTCAGTGATAGTTTCCTGATAGCCTCATCGAGTTGCCCCTTTTCTTGCAAGAGTAGCCCCAGGCTGAAATGGATGGCTGGCTGGTCTACCTCGGCCTCAACGAGGCGAGAGTAATTGGCAATGGCTTTATCTATTGCCCCTCTGGTTTGGGAGTCAATGGCCTGGCCCAGGATGGTGTCAATTTGTCCCTGAGTTAGTTTTGGTGTTGCCTCTCTGGCTCTACGCCCTTCAACGAAAGCGGTTACATCGGCCCCAGCGTCTTCTACAGGGTGTTCTTCAAAGAGTGTTTCAGCCAGTTCCATCAGTGCTTTCTGCTTGGCAGTATCCACGGGACTGCCTTCTTCTTCAATCTCCTCTGCTTCTCCGACCTCAATGGTTGCAGGAGTGGGGAGGGGCACTTTCTCGACGCTTTCGCCAGCACGCAGGGCTTCCAACGTGGCATGGGCTTGCGCATTGCGGGGGTCCAGCTCCAGGGCAAGCCGGCATTTTTGGATGGCCTTTTCGGTCTGGCCTCGTTTCTGGAGGATACGAGCCAAGGTCAGGTGTTCCCCGGCGGCTGCTCGTGCTTTGCCTTGCTTTGCATATGCTTCGGCCAGACTCAAGTGAGCACC
>SOHZ01000615.1 GCA_004377365.1 Anaerolineales bacterium
CGACTTTGAGGACAAGGTGCCGGAGGAGATCAAGGCCGACCTGGAGCAGATCCAGAAGGACATCATGGCCAAGAAGCTGTGGACTGGCTGGGGCGAGCCGCCCGAGGCCGAGGCCGCACCTGCAGAAAAGCTCAAGGTGGCCTTTGTCTATGTGGCTCCTATCGGAGACCTGGGTTGGACCTGGGCCCACGAACAGGGCCGCCTCATGGTGGAAGAGGAACTGGGCGTGGAGACAGCCTACATTGAGAACGTGCCCGAAGGCCCTGATGCTGAACGCGTCATCCGCGACTTTGCCCAGAAAGAGTACGACCTGGTCTTTGCCACCTCATTCGGGTTCATGGATCCCATGGTAACCGTGGCTAGCGAGTTCTCCGACAAGTACTTTGAGCACTGCTCCGGCTACAAGACGGCCGATAACATGGCCACCTACTTCGGGCGGATGTACCAACCGCGCTTCCTGTCGGGCCTGGTAGCGGGCAAGGCCACCCAGGCCAACAAGATCGGCTATGTGGCCGCCTTCCCCATTCCCGAGGTGCTGCGGGGCATCAACGCCTTCACCTTGGGAGTACGAGAGGCTAACCCCGAGGCCACCGTCCACGTGGTGTGGACCAACACCTGGTTCGACCCTGTCCTGGAGAAGGAGGCAGCCGAGGCCCTGCTGGATCAAGGCTGTGACGTCATCGCCCAGCACCAGGACACCACCGAGCCCCAGAAGGCAGCCCAGGAGCGAGAAATGGTCAGTATCGGCTACGATTCGGACATGAGCCAGTTCGTGGGCGACACCGTGCTGACCAGTCCGATCTGGAACTGGGGGCCGTACTACGTGGAACGAACCAAGGCAGTCATGGACGGCACCTGGGAGACCCACCAGTACTGGGGTGGGATGAAGGACGGCATCGTGGATCTGGCCCCCATGAGCGCCAGGGTGCCCGACGACGTGAAGGCCCTGGTGGAGGAGTGGAAGCAAAAGATCCTCAGCGGAGAGTGGGATGTCTTCGTTGGCCCCATCAAGGGCCAGAACGGTGAGCTCTCCGTGCCGGCTGGCGTGAGCATGACCGACGAGGAGATGCTCAGCATGGACTGGTTCGTGGAGGGCGTGGTGGGCGAGGCGCCGGGCGAGCCACCTGTGGCCGAGGCCGTACCTGCGGAAAAGCCCAAGGTAGCTTTCGTCTACGTTGGCCCCGTGGGCGATATGGGCTGGACCTATGCCCATGACCAGGGGCGGCTCTATCTGGAGAAGGAACTGGGCGTGGAGACGGCCTACAGCGAGTTGGTTGCAGAGGGTCCCGACTCAACCCGCGTCATCCATGACTACGCCGAGAAAGGCTACGATGTGATCTTTGCCACCAGCTTTGGCTACATGGACTCGGTCATCGAGGTAGCTGTCGAATACCCCGACGCTGTCTTCGAGCACTGCACCGGTTACAAGATAGCTGACAACGCCGGCATCTACGATGGCCGGGGCTATCAAGGTTGGTATCTGTCAGGCATCGTGGCCGGTAAGATGACCAAGAACAACGTCCTGGGCTACATCGCTCCTTATCCCATCCCCGAGGTAGTGCGCAACATGAACGCCTTCACCTTGGGGGCGCGTTCGGTGAACCCTGACGTAGAAACGCACATCGTCTGGATCAATACCTGGGTTGACCCGCCCAAGGAACGGGAGGCCGCCCAGGCTCTGGCCGACCTGGGTGCGGACGTCATCGCCCGCGAGAGCGATTCCACCGAGCCTGATAAACTGGCCCAGGAACTGGGTCTCTACTCTATCGGCTACAATGCTTACGTGCCCGATGCCGCTCCCGACGCTCTCCTCACCGCGCCTATCTGGAACTGGGGCGTCTTCTACAAGAAGGCGGTGGAGGACGTTATGAACGGCACCTGGACGCCTGAGCCAGTGTGGTGGGGTCTGAAAGAAGGTCTGCTGGAACTGGCCCCCATTGCTGACTTTGTGCCAGATGACGTCAATGCTCTGGTAGAGGAGAAGAAAGCAGAGATCGTCGCCGGCGAGTTTGACGTCTTTGTGGGTCCCATCAAGGACAACACCGGCGAACTGCGAGTGCCCGAAGGTGACACCATGACCGACGAGGAAAAGCTGGCCTTCGATTGGCTGGTCGAAGGCGTGGTGGGCACCATCCCCAAATAGGGTAGATAAGTAGGAAGCACGAGTGGGTTGCTCGTTGACTTGCGCTTTCCTGAAATCCGATGGGCCTGATGGATCCTGAGATAGCCTGTCTTCTCAGGGCCATCAGGCCCTTTACCACTGTTGCACCACTATTGCGGTACAGGCAGTACCTTCGCTTCACGTCATTGATTCCTCCGACAATCTGAGAAAAATATCCTCCGATTTAACCGCTTCGATGCAGAAAGGTTAGGAGAGTGACAGCAGATTCTATCCTTGTACAGATGGTCAGCATCGCCAAGCGTTTTCCGGGTGTGCTGGCCAATGACCACATTGACTTTGATGTGAAAGCTGGTGAGATACACGCCCTCCTGGGCGAGAACGGTGCCGGCAAAACTACCCTGATGAGCGTCCTCTCGGGCCTGTACCGGGCCGACGAAGGGGAAATTTATATCAAGGGTCAGAAAGTCAACATGCGCTCGCCTCGCGACGCCATTGACCTGGGCATCGGCATGGTCCACCAGAACTTTATGCTGGTCGAACCGCACACTGTGGCTGAGAACATTACCCTTGGCCTCAAGACGCCGCGCTTCTTCCTGGACACGGCCGGCACTGAGCGCCGCATCACAGGACTGTCAAAGCAATATGGCCTGCAAGTAGACCCCCGCGCCCGCATCTGGCAGCTCTCGGTGGGCGAGCAGCAACGGGTTGAGATCCTGAAGATGCTCTATCGGGGGGCGGACATCTTGGTTCTGGACGAGCCGACAGCAGTGCTGACCCCACAAGAGGTAGAGGAACTGTTCGCCACGCTGCGACGCATGGCTGGGGAAGGACAGGCTGTCATTTTCATCAGCCACAAGCTCAATGAAGTGATGGACATCTCCAACCGGGTGACTGTGCTCCGGCACGGCAAAGTAGTCGCATCAGTAAACACCACCGAAACCAGCAAACAGGAACTGGCCCGCATGATGGTCGGCCGGGAGGTGCTCTTCCGGGTGGAGAAGAAACCAGTCGAACTGGGCCAGGCTGTTCTAAAAGTCGAGGGGCTGCGAGCGCTGAACGATAAGGGACTTCCGGCCTTGAAGGACATCTCCTTCACCATTCGAGAGGGAGAGATCCTGGGAGTGGCCGGGGTGGCTGGCAACGGACAGCGGGAATTGGCCGAGGTCATCACCGGCTTGCGCAAGGCCACCGGCGGCTGTGTATCCATATCCGAATGTGATACGACCCACTGCTCGCCGAGGGAGATCATCCGGCAACAAGTCAGCCACGTGCCGGAGGACCGTCTGGGCATGGGCCTGGTTCCCAACCTGGCCGTCAGCGACAACATCATTCTCAAGGGCTATCGCGAGCCCCCCTTGGCCAAAGGCCCGTTCTTGGATCGCCTCTCTATCAGGAACTTTGTGGCCAAGCTGATTGAGGCTTTTAACATCGCCACTCCGACTCAGGAAACCCCTGTCCGACTTCTTTCCGGAGGCAATCTGCAACGCACCATCTTGGCCCGTGAGATCAGCATCGGGCCTCGTCTGATGGTGGCGGTACATCCTACACGGGGGTTGGACATTGGGGCTACCGAATCGGTCCGCAACCTCCTCCTGGAACAAAGGGAAAATGGGGCGGCCATTCTGCTGATCGCTGAGGACCTGGACGAGTTACTGGCCCTCAGCGATCGGATCGCCGTCATGTACGAAGGTAAAATCATGGGCATCGTCCCCGCTGAGGGAGCGGACATCGAACAGATTGGCTTGATGATGGCCGGTTCTAAAAGGACTTGACGTGCCTCATAAGCTTTGCACCCTCGACCGCCTGAAGCCGGAATGAAAGTGGTTGAGCGCAAGGTATAAGGAGTAGCTAACATGCCTTACATACTGGTCGTTGAAGAAGGGAGATCTCGCCTGGTGAAGGAAAAGAAATACAAGGCGGAGAAAGGTGAGGCAACTCTCCAAGACCTTGTAGAGAAGTACCCACATTTGTTACCTCTGCCCGGCGTCGAGGCAGGTGATCTCGTGATACTGACGGTGCAGCGAGAATACCGTGCAACCGACCTGCTTTGTGTGGATAGCGACGGTGGAGTTATCATCGTTGAGTGCAAGTTACGAGAGAATCAAACGATGAGAGAGGTGGTAGCCCAACTCTTGGATTACACCTCTACATTGTGGAAAGTCACATACGCTGAATTCAACGAGCATATCAAGAGCTATCTCGAAGGGGACATCGCAGAGAAAATGCTGAAGCGCCGTAGAGAAGAGGGCTTGCTCGAAGATGAGGATGAAGAAGAGTGGAAAGAGGACTTCAGAAACAAACTCATCAACAATTTGCAAACAGGTGCTTTCCGTCTGGTGGTGGTTGCAGATCGCATTCCTGAGGATATCAGAAATGTTGTCGAGTACTTGTCTTCTCTGTACTCAGTAGAGATCTATTGCGTTGAAGTAGGATACTTCCCCGATAAGAAAGGAGAGAAGTTGGAGATCACTGTCCCACATCTCATCGAATTTGGGAAGAGAAGCGCTTCTGCTCCATCTGCTCAGCCTAGAAGTTGGGATAGAGAATCATTTTTGGAGATTTGTCAACAGAGAGGCGGCACCAAAAGAAGAGAGAGCATTGAGAACTTGATTACCTTTGGAGAAGAACTGGAGAGAGAGGGAACAGGGATATGCACTTATGGAAGGAGCGTAAGTGGGAGCTTTATCTTCAGGAACATAGATGAACGCATGGTTTTCACCCTATACTCAAATGGATCCGTACATATGCACTTTCACAGAGTGCTTGGTGCGGATGACGTGGTCTTGGAAGAGTACATGGACAAATTAAATGCTTTACCCATTTTCCGCTATGCTCCTCAAAAGGATATAGATCACTCTCGCGGGAGTAAGAAGAAAGTGGAAGCCCTTGCCCCAGAGGAGATTGAGCAATTCAAAGAAATCGTCAGATGGTTTCTTCCCAAAACAACAACGCAGACATAGAGAGATGCACGCGGTGTGCAAAAGCTAGGAGGTGGTGAGATGCTGACGAGTGTGCGAGGGATCTACAAAGACAGAAAGATTGAGCTATATGAGAAGATCACCGGCATTGAGACCGCTGAGGTCATCGTGACATTCATCCCTTCGGAAGACCGGGGAGTTGACCTGAGAGCGCGTGGATTCACTACAGAACTGGCTTCTGAGCTCCGACAAAGGTTGCTGACCTTCGAAGAAGACTGGAATGCGCCGGGGATGGAAGCCTATAACAAGTTATAAGCGCGGCGATGTGGTAAGGAGTGAGGACTAACGATGACGATACCACTAAAGATAGAGAAACGTTTGACCCCCTCTCGCACGGCCAGTTTCCTGGTGCCTTTCATCTCCCTTCTCTTAGCGCTGATCTTTGGGGGTATCATCCTGTTAACGGCCGGAGCCAACCCGCTGACAACCTACAAAGCCATGTTCCTGGGAGCCTTCGGCAGCAAGTACAGTCTTTCGGAGACGATGGTTAAGGCTATCCCCCTGATGTTGTGCGGGCTGGGAGTCTCCATTGCCTTCCGCATGCTGTTCTGGAACATTGGGGCTGAAGGGCAACTAGCTGTGGGCGGGATCGCCGCTGCCGGGGTGGCCCTTTTTGGGGCCGAGTGGTTGCCGGCGGCTCTGCTCTTGCCGGCAATGTTTGTGGCTGGTTTCGTGGCCGGAGCGCTGTGGGGGCTGGTGCCAGCCCTGCTGAAAGCCTTCATCCGGGTCAACGAGATCATCACCACCCTGATGATGAACTACATCGCTATCCTCTGGGTGGAGTATCTCTTCTACGGCCCCTGGAAAGACCCGGCCGGCTATGGCTTCCCCGGCACGGCCCAGTTTCCCGAAGCAGGCTGGTTGCCGCGCTTGCCCGGCACCCGCCTTCACCTGGGGCTGGCCTTTGCCATCGTGGCTGCTATTTTTATCTGGCTCGTCCTGGGACGTACTAAATGGGGCTACGAGATTCGGGTCATCGGTGAAAACCCTCGGGCGGCTACCTACGCTGGCATCAGCCTGATGCGGAACATCATTTTGGTGATGGTTCTCAGCGGCGGCCTGGCTGGATTGGCGGGCATGGCCGAGGTGTCCGGCATCGCCCACCGCTTGCAGAAGGGGTTGACAGTAGGCTACGGATACACAGCCATCATCGTAGCCTGGCTGGGCAAGCTGAACCCGTTGGGTGTGCTATTGGTGGCGATCCTGCTGGCCGGCCTGCTGGTAGGGGGTGATCAGATTCAGATCACCATGCAGCTCCCGGCCGCTGTGGCCCCGATCTTGCAGGGTGCTATTCTCTTCTTCATGCTGGGGGGTGAGCTTTTCACCCGTTACCGTCTGCGATGGGAATGGAAGCCCACTGAAAGCAAAACCCTCGGCCCATCGCCGCTTAAACCAGGGCAGTGTCCTGAGCTCTGTCCTGAGCCTGTCGAAGGGCCTGTCGAAGGGAGGGAAGGTGGATCATGAATCTCATCTCTTCCATCTTGACTTTACTCTTCACCCCTTCCACCCTGGCTGCCACTGTCCGAGGCGGCACGTCGTTGCTATACGCCACCCTGGGCGAGATTTTCACCGAACGTTCGGGCATCCTGAACCTGGGAGTGGAGGGGCTGATGATCATGGGGGCCGTAACCGGCTTTGCAGCGGCTTTCAAAACAGGCAACGTTTGGGTCGGTGTTGTTACCGGCACAATAGCAGGCGGGTTGCTGGCCTTGATCCATGCCTTTCTGACCATCACCCTGCGCGCTGATCAGACGGTCAGCGGCTTGGCCCTGACCCTTTTCGGCAGTGGCCTGGCTAGCTTCCTCGGCCAACGGCTGGGTCCGGGGGGCACACCTCTGGTCGGTCAGATTGGCCCCAAGTTTGGGAAACTGCCCATACCTGGTCTCTCGGACATCCCTTTCTTTGGCCAGGCCCTCTTTCAACAGGACATCCTGGTTTATGCCGTATACCTGCTGGTGCCTCTGGCCTGGTATTTTCTCTACAAGACTCGACCAGGCCTACACTTGCGAGCTGTGGGCGAGAATCCCCAGACGGCCGATGCGATGGGGGTCAGCGTAGCCAATACACGTTATCTGTACACTGTCGCCGGCGGGATGCTGGCGGGACTGGGGGGTGCTCACCTCTCCCTGGCCTATACTCCCGGGTGGACTGAGGGCATGACCGCTGGTCGTGGCTGGATCGCCATCGCCCTGGTCATTTTCGCCACCTGGGACCCGGTGCGAGCTGTGGTAGGAGCTGTCCTCTTCGGAGCGATCAATGCCATACAGCTCCGTCTGCAAGCGCAGGGGACAACCATCCCGGCCGCTTTCCTCAACATGATGCCTTATATTTTCACCATCCTGGTGTTGGTCGTCATCACCTGGTGGGAGGCTTTCAGCAGGCGGGTGGGCGCACCTGCTGCTCTGGGCCTGCCTTACGTGAGAGAGGAGAAAGGATAGGGGCAGTCTGCAGAATCTCAAAAAGAAGGGGCCAACCCCGTGCGCTTCTGTCCGGGCCGGCCCCCTTTTCATTCTGTGTGTCTGTCCCTTCCTAGCCTAACTGCTCAACCAATACCATTCAGTTAAGGACAGACCAGGCTGACGTCGGTTTACCCACTGTACTTGCGGATGATGACGGCCACGTTCTGGCCGCCAAAGCCGAAACCGTTGATCATGGTCGCGTTGACCTTTTGCTGGCGGGCCACGTTGGGCACGTAATCCAGATCGCACTCTGGGTCCGGCGTTTCGTAGTTGGTGGTGGGCGGGATAACCCCGTCGCGGATGGCAAGCACCGCCGCCAGGGCAGAGACAGCGCCGGCTGCTCCCAGGGTATGGCCGACCATGGATTTGGTGGCACTGACTGCCAACTGGTAGGCGTGGTCGCCGAAGGCTTTCTTGATCGCCCTGGTCTCCACGGCATCGTTCAAGGGGGTTGCCGTGCCGTGGGCGAAGAGGCAATCAATCTCCTCGGGAGCCATCCTGGCGTTTTCCAGGGCCAGCCTCATGGCCCATGCTGCCCCATCGCCACTGGGGTCGGGGGCAGTGATGTGGTAGGCGTCGCTGGTGATGGCCCCGCCGGCTACCTCGGCGTAGATGTGCGCTCCTCGCTGGCGGGCGTGTTCTTCCGTCTCCACCACCATGACAGCCGCCCCTTCGCCGAAGACGAAGCCATCGCGGTTCTTGTCAAAAGGACGGCAGGCGTGCTGAGGGTCGTCATTCTGAGAGGAGAGGGGGCCCATACGACCCAGGGCAGCGAGGATTAGAGGGAAAGTAAGTGACTCTGTCCCTCCGGCGATGACCACCCTGGCCTCCCCCAGACGCAGCAGGCGCAGGGCCTCCAGGAAGGCATAGTTGCCGCTAGCGCAGGCTATTGTGGAGGTGATGACCGGCCCCTTGGCCCCGCTGACCATAGAAACCAGGCAGGAGACGGCATTGGGCATGACGCTGGGGAGGAAGAAGGGGCTGATGCTGCGCGGCCCCTTGGCCAGCAGCGTCTTGGTTCCCCCCTCCATGTCGCCGATGCCCCCGCCGCCAGTGTTCATCACCACGCCCACTGAGGTCGCGTCGCTTCCATCAATCGTCAAGCCAGCGTCGGTCAGGGCCATCTGTGAGGCAGCTATAGCAAACTGGGTGGCCTGGTGGGTGCGTTTGACCAGCTTAAAGTCCATGTAGGCCTTGGGATCAAAGTCCTTGACTTCACAGGCGATGCGCACCGGGAAACCGGTGGTGTCAAAGGCGGTGATGGGCCCTGCTCCGGAGACGCCAGCCCTCAGGTTGGCCCAGAACTCTTCCACTGTGAGGCCAATAGGGGTTATGGCCCCCAGGCCAGTGATGACTGCACGCTGCATGATGAATTCCTCCTTATCAAGAGTTTTCACATCCGCTACCGAATTTTGGCCAGCTCTTTCTCTATGGTTTCGATGAGGTGGCTTTCCACTGCCAGCTTTGCCTGGCCGATGGCTTTCTCGACGCCCGAGGCCCGGGATCGTCCATGCCCCACGACCATCACCCCTTTCACGCCCAGGAGCGGCACCCCGCCGAGCCTCTTCTCGAACTCCATCATCTCTTGTAGTTCATCGGTCAGATGTTGTATTTCTGTCGGGGGCAGCAAGCTAGCCAGCCTTTCCCGCAACCAGCGAGCCAGAGCCGCGCTCAGCCCCTCGCCGAACTTGAGGAGGATGTTTCCCACAAAGCCATCGCAAACGATCACGTTGGCCCGGCCGCTCAAAAGGTCCCATCCCTCCACGTTGCCGATGAAATTCAGGCCACTTTTTTTGAGCAACTGATAGGCTTCCCGGCTTTGGTGGTTGCCTTTCCCTTCTTCGCTTCCATTGGCGAGAAGAGCCACCGTGGGGTTATCGAGGCCCAGCAGACAGCGGGCGTAGGCGGTGCCCAGGACAGCGAACTGCACAAACTGACGGGGCTTGCAATCTACGTTGGGACCCATGTCGAGAACCACTGTCCGAGGAGCCAGGGCAAAGGGGATACCTCCTCCTACAGGCCGGTCAATGCCCTTGATGCCGCCCAGAATCCAATTAGCAGCGATCATGGCCGCCCCAGTATGGCCCATGCTCACTGCCGCCTCAGCCCGGCCCTCTTTGACCAACTGGGCGGCCACAGACACCGAGGCCCGGCGCTTTTTCCGCAGAGCGGCCGCCGGAGGCTCCCCATCGGCGATGAGCTGATCGGTGTGGTGGATGCGCAAGGGGAGGTTGGCTGCGTCGTGAGAGGCCAGTTCCGCCCGCAACTGCTCCTCTGACCCCACTAGGACAATCTCCACCCCCGTCTTTCGGGCAGCTTGCACTGTCCCTCTGACCACTTCGGCCGGGGCATAGTCCCCGCCCATGGCGTCCACGGCCACCCGCACCCGCTTATGCTCGTGTGTGTCCATTTCCCCTCCATCAATCCGGCACTGCTTTCTCGCTCCACCACGCCACTCCCAACACGCCGGGACCGGCGTGGGTGCCCATCAGATAGCTCAGAACAATGACCAATATCCCTATCTCTTTCCGCCTCCCAGTGCCCTGCAAACTACTCTTAATATACAACCCCATTTTCCCTATCAAGATGCGCTCTGCTTCCCATAAATCAACCAGGGAGGCCATAAGAAAAAGCCACCCTATCTTTGCGGATATGGTGGCTTTAATTTAGTGCCGCAGGCTGGAGTGTAGAGAGCTTTTTTAAGCCAATGAGTTCTGATAGTGCTTGGCCATGCTGTAGCTGGGAGTCAGAACTGTCGGGCAACGGAGATTTCTTCCCCCAGGATTTCCCATCCCTGGCTCTGGGCGTGGGCAGCCAGTTGAGAGTCTGGGTAGACGGCCACCGGCTGCCCCACCCGCTCCAGCAGGGGAAGATCAGTATAACTGTCGGCGTAGGCGTAGCTCTGGGGCCAGAGGACACTGTCACTACCGTGCAGGTAAACCTCCAGTCGTAATACCTTATTCGGCCCCTGGCAGACGGGGAGCTCACAGGCTCCGGTGTAGCGTCCTGCCCGGAGTACCAGCGGCGTGCCCACCGTCTCCTCCACCCCTAACTGACGACCGATCTCGGCCAACAGGGGAGCGGGGGTGCCGGAAACCATGATGGCCCGGTGGCCGGCTGCCTGATGATCCCGCAACCGTGCCAGGTCAGGGCGCACCAGGGGCTGCACGTACTGCTCGGCAATCCAGGCAAAAGCCGCAGCCGCCTCCTGGGGTGTCCAACCGCGCACCGTCCAACCCATGTGACGGGCCCATAGCTCACGCGCTTTGAACTCAGACAGCAGACCTGACCGCCACAGCGGCCACAGCGCCATGTGGGTGCTCATAAACATGTAGAAGGGTAGCCGTTTCACGCGGTGTGTCCGGTGGTGACGGGCAATGCCTTTTATGATGTGCCCGGTATAAAGGGTACCGTCAAGGTCGAAAATAGCTGCGATCATTGGCTCTTTCACCGCTGTCTGCCGAAATCAAGCAGCAAAGTATCAGGCAGTGTAGAACGCCACTCCGAGCGTCCCCGGACCGCAATGGGTGCCGATGATCGGGCCGGCTTCGGTCGTGAGCAGTTCCACGCAGTGGAATCGCGCCGCCACCTGCTCGGCCAGAGCCTGCGCCTCGTCGGGCACATCGCATTGCAGCACCGCCGCGTGCACGGCCTCGGACGCCCCCACCTGTTCGGCCATCAGGTCCAGCAAGCGCCCTATGGCTCGCTTCCTGGTGCGTGGCTTCTCCAGCGGTTCAACCTGCCCATCCCTCACGTGCAGGACCGGCTTGATGCTCAGCGCGGAGCCCAGCAGTGCTGTGGCCCCGCCGATGCGCCCGCCTTTATGCAGGTATTCCAAGGTCTCCACCGTGAAAAAGATATTCGTCTTTGGGACCAGTTCCTCAACGAGCCGAACGACATCGGTCGCGTCCTGCCCGGCGGCCGCAGCGCGAGCGGCCGCGATGGCTATCAGACCCAGGTCCATCGAGGTCGAGCGAGAATCAATCACGTGAATCGGCACGTCCGGCAGTTCCTTGCTGGCAGACCGGGCCGAATCGAGCGTCGCGCTCATCTTATGTGACAGATGGATGGAAACGATGGCCTCAGCCTGGTGAGAGAGCTCGGTGTACATCTGCACAAAGTCTGCCACTGTTGGCTGGGAGGTGGTGGGTAATCGCTTGTTGCCGCGCAGCAGACGATAGAACAACTCGGCGTCGAGATCAACCCCATCGCGATACGTTTGGGTTCCAAACATGACGTACATGGGCATCACGTGGACGCCGTACTCCTGCCCCATAGCCTGCGTCAGAGACGAGGTGCTATCGGTTACTACGGCTACTTTGCGCTTGGGTTCAGACATGGTTTCTTCTCCTTTTCTTGAGTATGTGATCTTTTTGCTGGATTTCCCAAAAAACCAAATAATACGCTAAATAAAAAGCCAGATCTGACAGGTTTGCAATTACTAAACCTGCCAGATCTGGGAGAAGTCAAGTGGTCCGATCAAAGATGACCAGCGCTTCCTGGAGGAACTCAGATAGGCTAGCCTTGGCCTCCTCGCTCAGGTTGAGCAGATGAGCGTGGTAGTGTTTTGTGCATGAAAGCAATTTGTCGCTCAAAGACACGTCGGCCTTCTCTGTAAGAGTAGAGCCCAGGCTGAGGCCGGCCAGGGCCCCCAACCCGGCCTCTCCAGTCGAACCCAGAGATGCCAGTGCCCTGAAGGGATTCATGCCACTGGCTTTTTCCTTCGCCCGGTTCAAATTCAAGAGCAAAGCAGTGATCATCTCTGTGCAGTAGATCAAGGGGGATCTATGTTCAGGCATCCTGGCCAGGAGCTCGTTCAGCAACTCCCGATAGTTGGCACTCTTGGTCTCTCGTAGTCTCTGCAGTATCCGCTCTTTGACCTGTCGCCATTCTTCGTTGATTTTGATGTCGCCTGTCAATTGAGACAGCAGACTGGCCGCCTGTTTGGTTGGGTAAAAGACAATCATAGACCGCCCTGGTCCAGCGTGCTCTGCCGCCAGGACATAGTCTGAACGGGCCACGCCCTTCTTTTCCAGGAGCTTTAACATGTCATAGGCCGAGAATCTGTTGACGCCCAACTTTTCGGCCACGAGGGAGTAGTGCACTGGCCCCTGGTGCTCATGGTATAGATCAAACAACTTGTTCAAGAAGGCTCGTTGCCTGGGTGTTAGCTTTATCATATCTGGCCTCCTGTTGACAACCAGACCTGACAGGTTTTGGCAACAAACCTGTCAGGTCTTGCCCCTCCTATTTTACAACGTATAGCTGGTTTTGTCAATAGAGGCAACATGTGGTAAACTAGGACACATCTTTTACCACTGTTGCGGTACAGGTGGCTATCGCCGGTGTTCTTTATGGAACTGGCAATAACGGACAAGACTTATAGGAGGGAAGGTAATCCGATGGTGGACTCCAAAGGGAAAGACGGTAGAGTGGTGATCACCGGCATGGGGGCCATAACCCCCGTGGGCCTTAACGTGGCTGATTTCTGGCAGGGGATCACGGCTGGTCGGTCGGGGGTCGGGCCCATCACCCAGTTTGACGCCAGCCAGCATCCCACCCAAATCGCAGCTAGCGTGGCGGGCTTTGACCCCACCGATTACGTGGATAAACGTGAAGCCAGACGGATGGCCCGTTTCACCCATTTTGCTCTGGCCGCCACGCAGCAGGCTTTGCAGGATGCCGAATTGGACCTGACCAGGGAAGACCGGACTCGGGTTGGCCTGGAGATTGGCAGCTCTGTGGGGGGCATAGGGGTGATTGAGGAGCAGAGCCTGAGGTTGCGAAATGGAGGCCCCAGGCGGATCAATCCGATCTTTGTACCTTCGGTCGTTATCAACATAGCCTCTTGTCACATCGCTGTCCTCCTGGGGATCAAAGGCTCAGCTAACGCGCCTGTGGCGGCCTGTGCCACGGGGGCGGTAGCCATCGGTGAGGCCACCCGGCGCTTGCAGCGCGGTGACGTGGACGTGATGATCGCCGGGGGCACAGAGTCGGCCATAACGCCTCTGGCGGTCGTTGCTTTCAGCCGTCTGGGAGCCCTTTCGACCCGCAACGATGAGCCGGAGAAGGCCTGCCGTCCTTTCGACGCCGACCGGGATGGCACAGTGATGGGCGAAGGAGCGGCCATAGTCGTCCTGGAGACCTTGGAGCACGCCCTGCGCCGGGGTGCGCCTATCCAGGCTGAGGTCGTCGGCTACGGCTTCACCGAGGACGCTTACCACATCGTTGCTCCAGAACCGGGCGGTGACGGCGCGGCGCGGGCCATGAGCCTGGCCCTGGCCGATGCTGGCCTGTCTCCGGGGGAGATCGGCTACATCTGCGCTCACGGAACGGGCACAGTGTTGAATGACCCCTCAGAGACCGCAGCCATCAAGACCGTTTTCGGCGAGGCGGCTTACAGAGTGCCTATCAGTGCCAACAAGTCCATGATCGGCCACTTGTTTGGGGCGGCCGGGTCCATCTCGGTGATCACCGTTGTCAAGGTCATCCAGGAGGGCCTCATCCCGCCCACCATCAACCTGGACAATCCTGACCCCGAGTGTGACCTGGATTACGTGCCCAACGTGGCCCGCCAAGCTACAGTGGACGTGGCTATCGCCAACGCCTTTGGGGTCGGTGGTCAGAACGCCACTGTGGCCGTCCAGAGGTTTGATGGGACCTAGCTTCCTGATTCGCGCACTGAAAGCCAGGGCGGGGGAGGTGCTTTACTTCCCTCGCCCTCGTCTCTTGTTCCACTCTTGTCTTTATGCCCTTTTTATGCTAAACTTAGGGATGTCAAACGAGATGCTGGAAGGAGTTCTCATCCATGAGAAAAACGGTGGCTTTTTGTTTGCTTCTGTTGCTTCTTGGAACGTTCTTGGTCATGGTCATTGAGGCTGCCCCTGGTCGCAGCCCGCAGGAGCAGGGGCCTGGAGCGGTTATCACCTCGCCCCGCGACCGCGCTGTGGTGCGAGACAAGGTATCCATCCAAGGCACAGCCACGCACCCCCAATTTTGGAAATACGAGGTCGCCTACGGATCAGAACCCAACCCCGGCGACCAGTGGATTCTGATAGGCGCAGTACACGAGACCCAGGTCGTTGACAACGTGTTAGAGACGTGGGACACAACCTTGCTGCCTGACGGGAACTATAGTTTGCGCCTCAGAGTCGTGCGCCGCGATGGAAACTATGATGAGTATTTCGTGCGCCAGATCTCAGTGGCCAATACTCAGCCCACGGACACGCCTACCCCTGAGGTCACGCCCACACCTACCGACACACCTACGCCGTTGCCACCGACTCCAACCATCGTCATCGAACTGCCGGTCTTGCCATCTCCTACCCCCCGCCCTCTGCCTACTGCCGCCCAGGTGATCGCACCCACACCGACGCCTGCGTCGTCATTCTTCAACATAGAATTACCCGATTTGGGGGGAGCTTTCTGCTGGGGAGCGGGAGCAGCGGCCTTTGCTTTTCTGCTGGTGGGCCTTCTGGTTCTGCTGCGGCGGTTGTTTTCGCTGTTATTCCGTCGCTAAAATACTTGGTACCTGCAGGTGCCTCGCACGCTTACCTCAACCTTCGATATGGATTTATCTCAGGGGCTGGTCAGTTTGATTAGCCCCTAAAGGTGTTGGAGTAAATGAGTGGGAAATGGTTAGTTGGCTACGGCTTCTGCGCCACAGAGCGCAGGATGAGCCAGTGAAAAAACTGATCGTCGGCTTGGGCAATCCGGGCCGCAAATATGCCCACAATCGGCATAACGTTGGCTTCCAGTGTCTCGACCGACTGGCCAAGGCGCATGACCTTTCTTTCACTCGACGACGGGCCAAGGCATCCCTGACCCTGGAGAAGATAGCCGACGTTGGGGTTGTTTTGGCTAGGCCATTGACTTACATGAACCTCAGCGGCCAAGCGGTGAGACAATTGGTCAGCTTTTATAAGCTATCTCTTGAGGACATCCTGGTCATCTACGACGATTTGGATTTGCCTCTGGGGACCATCCGGCTGCGCCCCGAGGGTGGCTCGGGCGGACACAAAGGAATACGCTCCATCATTGAGGCTTTGGGTAGCCAAGCCTTCCCTCGTCTGCGGGTGGGCATTGGCCGGCCACCGGGCAACGATGCAGTCAGCTACGTTTTGAGCGACTTTACCGCCGATGAGCAAATCACGCTAGAGAGCGTCTACGAAAAGGTTGTGGCTGCCGTGGAACTCTTTCTGAGGGAAGGCATTGAGGCAGCCATGAATGTATACAATTAGAGACTCAAGGAATACACCGTTGAACCTGTCCGGACTTCTCTCCCTCCTGAACGAATTACCTGCCTACCATCATCTGGTTGATACCCTTCAAAGGCCGAGAAGCGGCGGCCACTCCGATGGTCTTTTACCGAACCCTCAGACCACTCCCCTTAATTTGATTGCCCCTGCCCGGTCCTACCTCATCGCCGCCTTGCAGCAGGATTTAGGCCGCCCCCTCCTGGTGGTGGCCGCCCAACCGGAGCGGGCACAGCAGATCTACGATGAACTGCGCGTCTGGTCGGCCACGCCAGAGGGCGTGCTGCGCTTCCCGGAGCCAGACGCTTTGCCCTACGAACGGGTGCCCTGGGCGATGGAAACTGTTGGAGAGCGCCTGGCAACTCTGGCTGCGTTATCCACTATCCCCTACCCCTTAGTTGTCACCTCGGCGCGAGCGCTGATGTACAAAACCATCCCTCTCGATGAGTTCAAAGCCAGTACCCACACCTTGCGTGCTGGCCAAACCATCTCCTTGCAGAAGACGTTAGCCCATTGGTATGCCCTGGGCTATCGGCCGGAGAGCGTCGTTGAGGAGCCGGGCACTTTCAGCCATCGGGGGGGGATCATTGACGTCTTCCCCCCGGGCAGCCCCTGGCCAGTGCGCATCGAGCTTTTCGGCGACCAAATCGAGTCGTTGCGTACTTTCGATCCCACCAGCCAGCGCTCGCAAGAGAGCATAACCTCTTTCACTCTGACACCAGCCAGCGAAGCTTTACCCCAATATGGCCAACGCGCGGCCGAGTTAGTGGCTAACCTGGAACTCACTGGCTGCCACTTGCCAGCCCAAAGTGAGCTCAAACGCGACTGGGAAGCCCTTGCACGTGGGGAGGGCTTTCGAGGGCTCGAGTTCTATGTCCCCTATCTCTATCTTCAGCCAGGTATGCTGGCGGATTACCTCCCGGCCGAGGGACTTTTGCTCGTTGACGACTGGGTGGAACTGGAAGCTACCATAGAGGAGTTGGAAGCCCAGGCTATAAAGCTGCGAGAGGATCTGGCTGAGGCCGGGGATTTGCCTCGTGGGTTGAATGCTCCCTATTTCACCTGGCAGCAATTGGAACCCGTCTTGATGAGCCGCAGGACTCTGGTGTTGGGTTATGACTGGTCGGTCCTCGATGCTGACCTGGTTGATGCTCAAGCAAACGTGAGGGAAGCAAGGCCCCACGGCACTGTTGCGCCGTTTCGTCCACGGTTGAGCCAGCATTTCACTCCTAGCCCTCGCTATGGCGGCCAACTCAAGCGGGTTTTAGAGGATTGCCGCTCCATGACGGCTGAAGGGCAGAGGGTCGTCGTGGTCTCCCGGCAGGCGCGGCGGCTGTCCGAACTCCTGACCGAGCGAGGGCTACACGCAACTCCTGTGGCGGATGTCCCAGAGTCCCTCCCACCCCGCAGCCTTACCCTGGTGCAAGGGACGCTGGCCGAGGGCTGGAGATTGCGGCTTACAGGTGGCAAACTACAATCTATCGTCTGCAATTTGCTGACAGACGCCGAGATTTTCGGCTGGGCCAGACCATTGCCTCGTCGGGCCTCAAAGCCACGAGCCGTCACCCCAGAGACTTTCTTCTCCGATGTGGCCCCTGGCGACTATGTGGTGCATATCGAGCACGGCATTGGCCTCTTCCAAGGCCTGACCAAGCTCACGGTAGATGAAATCGAGCGCGAGTATTTGCAAGTTGACTATGCGGCTGGCGACAAGTTGTATGTGCCTATCCATCAGGTAGACCGCCTCAGCCGCTACGTGGGGGTGGGTGATCGCCCTCCTGTCGTGCATCGCCTGGGCACGACCGATTGGGCGCGAGTCAAGGCCCGGGCCCAACGAGCGGTGGAGGACATCGCCAGGGACCTGCTGGAGCTTTACTCGGCGCGGGAGGTCATACCTGGTCATGCTTTTCCTCCCGATACCCCCTGGCAGGCTGAACTGGAAGCCGCTTTTCCCTACATAGAGACGAAAGATCAACTGGCGGCTGTCGAGGCGGTCAAAGCCGACATGGAGCAAGGCAAACCCATGGACCGGCTGGTTTGCGGTGACGTGGGCTATGGCAAAACCGAGGTCGCCCTGCGGGCTGCTTTCAAGGCCGTCATGGATGGCAAACAGGTGGCCCTTCTGGTGCCCACCACCATCCTGGCTCAACAGCACTACCAGACTTTTCTGAAACGCCTCAAGCCCTTTCCCGTCGAAGTGGAGATGCTCTCCCGCTTCCGTTCCCGTGGGGAGCAACAAAAGGTCCTGGAGAGGCTCAGGAAGGGACAGGTGGACATTGTCATCGGCACCCATCGCCTGTTGCAGAAGGACGTGGCTTTCAAGGATCTGGGCCTCCTGGTCATTGACGAGGAACAGCGATTTGGCGTAACCCACAAGGAAAAGCTCAAGCAGATGCGTAAGGAGGTGGACGTGCTGACCCTCACGGCCACCCCCATCCCGCGTACCCTGCACATGTCTCTGATAGGGGTGCGGGACATGTGCACCATCGAGACTCCTCCAGAAGAGCGTCTGCCTATCATGAACCACGTGGGAGAATACGACGAAAGCCTCATCCGCAAGGCCATTTTGCGGGAGATGGCCAGGGGAGGGCAGGTCTACTTTGTGCACAACCGGGTGCAAGGCATCAACCAGATGGCCCAGCGGCTGGCCAAAATCGTGCCCGAGGCGAGCCTGGTCATCGGCCACGGCCAGATGCCGGAGCGGGAACTGGAACGGACTATGCTAGATTTTGGGGCTGGCAAGGTAGATGTCCTGGTTTGCACCTCCATCATCCAAAACGGCCTGGACATTCCCAATGTCAACACCATCATCGTCAACCGAGCCGACCGCTTTGGCTTGGCACAACTGTACCAGTTGCGGGGGCGGGTGGGACGCAGCGCGGTGCGAGCCTACGCTTACTTTCTGCACGCCCGGCACCAGCGGCTGAGCGAGACGGCCCGCAAGCGCTTGCAGACTATACTAGAAGCTAGCGAACTGGGGGCAGGGTTCCGCATTGCCATGCGGGACCTGGAGATCCGGGGGGCGGGGGAGCTCTTGGGCGCTCGCCAGCACGGTCATATCGCTGCCGTGGGCTTTGACCTCTACTGTCGTCTGCTGGCCCAGGCTGTGCGCGAGTTAAAGGGAGAGGAGCCCAGCCAACTGCTGGGTGAGGAAGCGGCACTGTTGCGCCGTGATACGGCCTATCTGCAACCCCTTCACAGCGGGGTGCAAATCAACCTGCCCCTGGCCGTCTCTCTGCCGGAGGACTATGTGCCCGATGAGAGGCTACGCCTGCAGTTGTACCGTCGCCTGGCGGGCTTGAGCACCTTGGCTGAGGTTGATGATATGGCCCAGGAGTTAGAGGATCGTTTTGGGGAACTCTCCCAGGCGGCGGTGAATCTGCTCTACCAGTTGCGTCTGAAAATCCTGGCTGTGGTCGCTGGGGTGCAGGCCGTCTCCAATGAGGAGGGGCAGGTGGTCATCAAGGCCCAAGATTTGGGAAGAGCTGAGGAGAGGCGGTTGCAACGACGCCTGGGGAACAAGGCCCGCGTAGGCCGGCGGCAGGTCTGGCTGCCTCTGGATGCTCGAGACCGGTGGCGGGAGCTCCTGCCGGGCATCCTGCAAACAATGGCCGAAATGTAAAGACCCTTCGGGTTTCGGAAAACCCGAAGGGTCTTTTGCTTGAATCGTCAGGCACTCAGCAGGCCCTTTTCCCCCAGAAACCTCACAGGGTCCACAAAATGCTTGTCCAGGCCCAGGGTCTTGGCATCCAGCCCGAAGGCAACTCCCATCAGTTGAGTGAAGTAGATGATAGGCAGACCAAAGCTCTCTTCGTATTCTTTCTCGATCTGTCGCTGGCGGGAGTCGAGATTAACTTGACACAAAGGGCAGGCCACGATGACGGCTTCCGCTCCCACTGCTTTAGCGTCGTGCAGCACCTTGCGGCTCATTCCTAGAGCGATGGGGAGCTGGGTGATACCCAGCGAAACGCCACAGCAGTCGGTTTTGTAGGACCAGTCGAGGGATTCGGCGCCCAGTGTCTCCACCAGGCGGTCCATGTTGGTCGGGTACTCGTAATCTTTGACTTTGGTGAGCTGGGGCGGCCGGGTGAGGGCACAGCCATAGTAGCAGACCACTTTCAAGTTCTCCAAAGGTCTGGTCACTTTCTCGGCCACCGTTTCATATCCCACCCGCTCAGTGATGGTCGTCAGCAAGAGGTCCATTTTCAGGCCCCTGGAGGGCAGGTAGTCCGTCTGAGCCCGGACTTCTCTGGCCAGTTCCTCGTCCTCGGCTACATTCTGAGTAGCAGCTCGGAAGCGTTGAAAGCAGGAGGGGCAGGGGAAAGTCATGTAGGAATGACCTTCCCGTTCCATCTGGGCCAGAGTGCGCATGGGCAGCACTGTAGCATAGACGTGATCTGTGGAGTGGGCCGGAGTGCTACCGCAGCAGCACCAGTCCTTTGGTTCCTGAAGAGTCCATTCCAGCGCCTTCGCCACCGCCAGGATGGACATGTGGTATTCTTTGGACGTGCCGTGCAAGCTGCAGCCTGGGTAGTAGGCGATGGTCCTGGGGTCCGTCACTGCTGGAGAGACGGGGCCTGCTCTTGGTTTGCCCCGGGTGCCCCGGCTGGGGATAGGATTCAGCTTGCCATCACGGAACATTTTGAGGGCCATGCCCACATCCTCGCCGAAGAGTTGCTTAAAGTCTAAATCTCCCCGCAGGAATTGGCGTATGTAAAGTTCGCCCATTAGCTGCAACTCGTACATCCTTCCGAAGTAGCGGATTCCCCGCAACATGGCCTCGTAGAAATCGGGTACATCCGGCACCTTGGGCTTGATCCCCTCCCGCCGGGCCATGATTCGGAAGACGTCCATGATGGCCGTAATGTTGATGCCCTGGGGGCAGCGGGTGGCGCAGGTCTCGCAGATGGCGCAAAGCCAGATGGTTTTGGAGTTGAGGATCAGGTCCTTCTGGCCGAACTGGGCTGCGCGCAAGAGTTGATTGGGCGTCAGGTCGAAATGCTCAGCCACAGGGCAGCCGGCCGTACACTTTTTGCATTGATAGCACAGGTAGACGTTTTCGCCACATTCTTCCTGGATGTAGTGCGCCAGGTCAGTTTTGAGTTCTATGGACATAGGTTCATTCCTCCAGCTAATCCATCGTTGGTCGGGGCTGTAAGCCGGCCTGTTTGGTAATTTCGTCCACGGCCTCTTCCCATTCGATGGCCATGATGTGCACGCCGGCCACGCCCGGCATCTCCCTCACTTGTTGGATAACCTCGACGCATATCTGGACGCCTTCGCGTTCCGAGGCTTCGCGGCGGCGTGCTTTTTCTTCCTTGGGAATGCCCTCTACGGCGCTCTTCATGCGGTCTACGTATTCCTGGGGTACGTCCATACCCGGCACGAAATTGGCCATATATCTGGCTGCACCAAAGGTCCTGATAGGGCTCACCCCGGCCAGGAGGTAGACCTCGTCCAGCAGCCCCATATCGCCGCAACGCTTGACGAACTCGCGGAACTTGGGCACGTTGAAGACAATCTGAGTCTGGATAAAGTCGGCGCCAGCAGCGATCTTTTTGGCCAAGCGGTAGGGCCGAAAGTCGAAGGGATCGGCGAAGGGATTGGCTGCAGCCCCGATGAAAAAGCGAGGCTCGACGCCTTTGACCGGGTCACCGCACATGAATTTCTTCTCGTCGCGCAGGTCTTTGACCATGCGGAGGAGTTGCATGGAATCCAGGTCGAAAACGTTTTTGGCCGTGGGATGGTTGCCGAAAGTCTGGTGGTCGCCGGTCAGGCACAGCAGGTTTTTGATGCCCAGCGCCGACGCGCCCAGCAGGTCGCTCTGGATGGCGATACGGTTGCGGTCACGACAGGTCATCTGCATGTTGGGCTCAATCCCCATCTCCAGCAGCATGACAGCCACCGACATGCTAGACATACGTACCACCGCTGTCTGGTTGTCGGTGATATTGACCGAATCCACGTAGCCTTTGAGATAGTTCGCCTTTTCACGGATGACCTCCGGGTCGGCGCTCTGGGGTGGGCCTAACTCGCCTGTGGCAGCAAAGTGCCCAGCGGTGAGAATCTTTTCCAGATTGCTGCCTGCTTTCAGTGTGTTTGTCATCATTCCTCCCTCACTTTGTCTCGAGCCGAAGGTCCTCGCGCACGATCTTGCGCGGGCCACCGTGGCGGCTGGAGGTCCAATCCTTGACCGGCTGGATCTCGCTTGCAAGTATAAGGTCCAGCTTGCCCAGGGCCTCGAGACGCTCGTAGATGAGATGCCAGGCACATTCGATTTCCTCCATGACCGGCACCTCTTTCCCTCTCTTGTTCACCGTCGTGACCGGTTTGCCACCCTCCATCTTGACCCGTTTCACCTCGCACAGGCCATTTTGCGAGCCGCCGCAGGGGCCGTTGAGCAGGCTCTTGGAGCAGCGGGCGACGGGGCAGATGCCGCCGGTCAGGGCCAGCACGCAGTTGCCGCAGGCCTGGCAGCGTTCCGCCCAAATGCCCTGCTCGGTGGGCTGACCCAGGAAGGTGGTATTGAGGCCAGGCAGGGTAATTTTCTCCGAGAACTGCTCGTTCATGGTCTGCACGCCGATGCCACAGGCCAGAGACAAGACGACATCGGCTTCTTTGATCTGCTCGGCCACCTCATCGTTGTACTCGTACTCGCACTGGCGCTGCACCGTGGCTTCGACGATTTCTTTCCCTTCGGCTACGCTCAGGGCAGGGTTTTGGCCATCGAGCTTGGTGGCCATACGCAGCGAGGAGGCCAGGATGCCCACCTCCTTCTCCCCGCCAGCGAAACAGACGGTGACGCAGGTGCCGCAGCCGAGCACCAGAACTTTTTCATAGTCGGCAATCATTGCCTTGATCTCATCAAAGGGCTTTTGTTCGCCTACAATCATGTTTAACCTCCATAATCGGGACGCTTGAAATAATGCTAAAAGTCGCCTTCTTCGGCGGTAATTTCCTATCTATAATAGCGGTTGCCCTATGCCACCTCAGCAGAACTCCCATTTCCCAACGGATTCGGTCCCAGCGCCCGGATGCGCTCCGTCATCTCGGTGGCGATTTCGGCAAAGCGGACTCCTTCGGCTGACGAGAGGAAGTACATCTCCAAGCGCTCGCCGCCCAGGCCGATCTCATCGAGCAGTCTCTTGACATAGTTCACCCGTCGCTCGGCGTTGACATTACCATCCAGGTAATGGCAGGTTCCCTTCAGTCAGCCGGCCACAAAAATGCCGTCAGCCCCCCGCTCGAAGGCTTTGAGCGCGTACAGGACATCGAACTTGCCGGTGCAGGGCAGCTTTACGATTTTGACGTTCGTTGGGTACGAGAGGCGCATCGAGCCTGTCAGGTCGGCGGCGGCGTAGGCGCAATAGTGACAGGCAAAGGCCAGGATTTGGGGTTCGAATTCGGTCATCTTTGGCTCCTAGAGGTATCTCAATTGCGACTTGATCTCACTAGCCGTGACCTTGTTGAGCAAGTCAAGCAGCTTGGCGATCACAATTTCGTTGTCGCGGCGTCTCTTAGCGATAATGATGCCATAGTGTCCTCTTTCAGAATCAAGATACTGCTTATGCAACTCTTTGAAGTCATCGCGGTTGTGAGTCACGACGGTTCGTCCTTGGCCAATGGCAAACTCCAGTTGCTCGTGATCCTCTTTCTCAAGCATCTCGGCTTCGCAGGCATGGAGAACGTTGTAGCCTCGATTTCGCAGGTTCACCATAATCTTTCGCGAAACGTCCTCATCGAAGTATAGCTTGATATAGAGGGCAGTGAACTCGTGGTTGTCGCGGGTCAATCTGCAACCTCTGTGACTTTGTTTCTCAGGATGTGGTACTCTATCTCGTCACGGTGGGTATCGTAGTAGCTCAAAGCATCGAAAATCTGACCTAGGCGCAAATGCGGTAGGTGTTCCAGGATTTCGTCTGGAGATGCGCCTAACTTCCACCACTCGACTATGGCTCGCACCGATGTGCGTGTGCCATAGATGATCGGTTCGCCACCAACTACGCCCTCCACTTTGACGATGCAAGGATGCTCCGTACGCTCTACTTTCGATTTGTAGAAACGCTGATCTGCGGCATCCTCTGCCTCGAGGACGGTGTAGGGCTCCCTGCCCTCCCGAAGTCGCTGCAACTCCTTTTGGGGCAAAGTGAATTGAGCGTAGACAGGAGTGACCACCCTATCCGCCGCCCTCTGCGAAAAATCAATGACTGTGAATCCCACGATCTCGTCTGATTCCGGGTCAATTCTAACCAGAAAACCATTTTCTTGCTCTATACACAGGGCCGAATCGGAATCTCCCAGAGTTACGTAGAGAATATCTTCTTCCCTATCGTAGTGATAATTTAAAGCTTTGGCTTTATCCATACTACTTCACCCCCTGCAATCGGCTTCAGCGCCAAATAAGCTGTTCTGACAAATCCTTCCGAAGCCGTATAGCGTATGACGACAACCCTATAGAGATTGGAATATTTCCCCTCTGTAACCCCAAGGCGATAGAACAAATTGGTATCGGCCCGCTTATCACTTTGCAGAATATCATCCAGGGCATTTATGGCCACTTTAATGGCTTCCAGATGTTTAGCCATAGCCGGGTGACCTACGAGAATATGGCTTTCCCATCGCTCTCTGGTTAGGGTGGTTGGAGTGCCATCTTTGTCCGGGATGGTGAACAAGATTTCTTTTGCTCTCAAGCCATCACGCCCTCCGCGAACAGCGCTTCTTCTTTGGCAATCATCTGCTCATCGCGATAGTGTTGCAGTTGGATGGCTTTGGCCGGACATTCGGCGGCACAGGAGCCGCAACCCTGGCAAGCAGCCGCCGCAATCTCGGCCGCACCCAGGATGCCTCCTGCTCCTACTTTACTGGGATTCATCTGGGGCACGTCGTAGGAACAGATGCGCACGCAAGTCAGGCAGCCGGTGCATTTCTCCTCATCCACCACGGCCACCACTCCACCCACCTGGAGCACATCTTTGGAGAGAATGGTCGTGGCCCGGGCAGCAGCAGCGTTGGCCTGAGCGATAGTCTCGTCAATGAACTTGGGGTAGTGGGCTGCGCCGCAGAGGAAAATGCCCTCTGCCGGAAAGTCCACCGGGCGCAGCTTGACGTGGGCTTCCAAGAAGAACCCCTCCAGTGTGCAGGAAAACTTGAGGAGTTCGGCCAACTCCTGACTGCCCTCGCTCGGCACCATCGCTTCAGATAAGACCAGCAGGTCCGGCTTCAACGCGATAAAAGCTTGCAGGACTGGATCGTTGACGGTCACCTGCAACTGGCCGTTGTTTCTCTGCACCTTGGGCTTGTTCTCATCGTCGTAACGCAAGAAAATCACGCCCTCATCACGCGCCTGGGTGTAGAGAGCCTCCTTGAAGCCATAGGTGCGCATATCTTTGTAAAGGATGTAGACACTGGTTCCTGGGTTACGCTTCTTGATGGCCATCGCGTTTTTGATGGCCACTGTGCAGCAGACGCGGCTACAATAAAAGTCGGGGGCGTCGTCACCACCGTCGTCCCAGGGACCGACGCATTGTATCATCACCACGGAGCGGCAGGCGTCAAGGGTCATGGCAGCCCGCTCCCCTTCTGCTCCCTCTGACTGGTCTGCCTTCGCCAGAAGCTGCTCCAAATCGTCCTGGGTGACGACTTTGTCCTGGCCCAGCAGATACGCGCTGCCCCGGTACTCCCGCCCACCGGTAGCTACGATGGTCACCCCATGCTCGATAAGGCGCCGGGTGGGGTCGTCCACGCTGGCTACAGTGGTCTTGAAATTGCCCACAAAGCCGCCGGATTTGGCCACCTCGTAGCCGGTCAGCACCTCGATGCGTAGGTTGGCCTGGACCTTGCCTATCAGTTCTCTCAAGTAGGCTTGCGGGTCGCCACCGTTGGCGGTGTAGTAAATGTGGCGCAATCGCCCGCCCAGCTCCCGCTTCCGCTCCACCAAATAGACTCCGAAGCCCTGCTCGGCCAGGTTCAGGGCCGCCGCCATACCAGCCACGCCACCGCCTATCACCAACGCCTCGTGGCTCAGGCTCTGGGGCTCGGTGTAGAGGGGCATCAGCAGACGCGAGCGTCCCACCGCCATGCGCGTCAGGTCTTTGGACTTGACCGTGGCCGCCTCAGGCTCACCGGAGTGTACCCAGGAGCATTGGTCACGGATATTGGCCATCTCGAACAGGTAAGGATTCAGCCCGGCCTCGCGGATGGTGTCGCGGAAGAGGGGCTCGTGGGTACGTGGCGTACACGATGAGACGATGACTCGGTTCAACTTGTGTTCGGCGATGCGTTCCTGGATGAGCTTCAGCGAGTCGGCTGAGCAGGTGTAAATGGTGTTCTCGGCATGGACCACGTCGGGTAGGGTCCTGGCGTACTCGACGACTTGATTCACGTCTACCACGCCGGCGATATTGGAGCCGCAACTGCAAACAAAGACCCCGATGCGTGGCTCCTCGTCTTCGAGCCAGGCCACCTCCGGCGGGTAGACCTTCTCCGTGACCAGCGTGCCGCGCGCATGGCCGATGGTGGTCAGCGCTGCTGCAGCCGCGCCCGAGGCCTCGATGACGCTCTCGGGGATGTCCTTGGGCTCGGCGAAGGTGCCGCACACGTAGACGCCCGGCCGAGTGGTTTCCACCGGGTGGAAGGGGTTCCGACGGCAAAAGCCCCGCTCGTCCCGTTCGATGCCTACCGTCTGGGCCAGCTTCCGGGCGTCGGGTGGGGGCTCCAGGCCCACGCTGAGCACCATCAGGTCGAACTTCTCCTCCCGTAAGGTTGAGCCCTGCTGGTACTCTTCAGGCTGGTAACGGACGATGATGTCCCTGGTTTTTGGGTCCTCTTTGAGCGACGAAATGCGGCAACGGATGTACTGGATGCCTAACTCCTTGCCCCGCTCGAAGTAGGCATCGAAGCCCTTGCTGAAGGCCCGCATGTCCATCTGGAAGATGTGGCACTGGACGCCTGGCATGTGCTCCAGGGCCAGCATGGCCTCCTTGGTGGCGTACATGCAGCACACGGAAGAGCAATAATCGTGCTCCTGATCACGGGAGCCGACGCATTGCAGGAAGGCGATACGCTTGGGCTCCTTCTGGTCCGACGGCCGGAGCACGTGGCCGTCGGTGGGCCCTGAGGCGCACGCGAGGCGCTCGAGCTGCAGGCTGGTCACCACGTTGGGGTAGCGCTCGAAGCCGTACTCCTCGGCCAGGCGGGCGTCGTAGGGCTTGTAGCCAGGGGCCAGGATGACCGCTCCGACCTTCAACTCCTCGAGGCGGTCAACGTCGTCGTAGTTGATGGCTCCTCGCTGGCAAGCGATGACGCACTCGCCGCACTCGGAGCACACCCCGCAGTTGAGGCAGCGGGCGGCCTCGGCCAGGGCCATTCTCTCGGTGTAGCCCATGTCCACTTCCAGGAAGCGTTCCACCCGCTCCTCCAGGGGCAGCAGAGGGCGGGGCACACGAGGCGTAGGGACGACCTCGCCGCGCTGCACCTTCTCCTGTGCTTCTTCCCTGGTCCACTCTACGACCGGTGGCTTTGGCTTGGGTGGTTGCTTCAACGGTTCGCCACGCAGGTAACGGTCAATGGAGGTGGCTGCCTGGTGGCCCATGGCGATGGCGTTGATGATAAGGCCTGCGCCGGGTACTCGACCGGGGCCGGCGAAGATGCCTGGCACGTGGGTGGCCAACGTTTCTGCGTCACCCAGGTAGGTATCTGGCGTGCAATCCATGTACCATCGGTCCGACGACTGGCCCAGGGCGCGGATGACGGTATCTACCTCCAAGATGAACTCCGTGCCAGGCACGGGCTTTGGCTCCTCCCGGCCGCGGGTCTTGGTCTCGGCGCACTCCAGGCTAGCCACGCGGCCGTTATCGCCCAGGATGCACAAGGGCATGGCCCACTGGATGAGTCGCACCCCCTCGTTCTCTGCCTCAGCCAGTTCCCAGCCGTAGGCTGGTATCTCGCCCCGGCCACGACGGTAGATGAGGGACACCTCCTTGGCTCCCAGGCGCAGGGCAGTGGTGGCTGCATCCACAGCCGTGATGCCCCCGCCGACGACAGCCACCCTCTCACCTACCCCTTCCATCTTGCCCAGGCTAACATCGCGCAGCAGGGCAATGGCCGAGACCACGCCTTTCAGGTCTTCGCCCTCGATGTTCAGGCGGGGCTCTCCGTAGGTGCCAACAGCAAGGTAGACGGCCTGGTAACCCATGTCGAACAGCTCCATCGGGTCACGAATGGGGCTGTTGAGCTTGAGTTCCACGCCCAGGGCCAAGATGTCGGCGATGTCGCGGCGCAACACGTCTTTAGACAGCCGATACTCAGGGATGCCTACCCGCATCATGCCGCCCGGTTCGGGTAGGGCCTCGAAGACCGTCACCCCGTAGCCCATCTTGACCAGGTCCTGGGCGGCAGTCAACCCCGCTGGGCCAGCCCCGACGATGGCCACCCACTCGTCACGGGTGCGGGGCAGCTTCTCGGGAGGCGGTAGGTAGCCCAGGTAAACGCGGTCGGTCACGAAGCGCTTGAGGGCCTGGATGGCCACTGGCTCGTCAATGTAGCGGCGGTTGCAACGCCCCTCGCAGGGGTGGTGGCAGGTGCGCCCGCAGACAGTGGCGAAGGGGATGCGCTCCCTGATCAGACGCAGGGCGTCGGCGTAGCGCCGCTGTTGGATAAGGGCGATATAACCCTGAGCGCTAACGCCGGCTGGGCAGGCGTTGGTGCAAGGGGCTCGCCCTTTCCTCTCAACGATGAAGGCGTTGGGCACTGCCTGAGCGTAAGGGCGATAGATGGCCTTGCGGGTCTGCAAGCCCTCGTTGAACTCGTCGGGTACTTCCACCGGACAGACGGCGGTGCACTCGTTACAACTGGTGCACTCGTTGATGTCCACATAGCGGGCCTTGCGCAGCACAGTGGCCGTGAAATCGCTGGCCTGGCCCTCAAGTCTGGTCAGCTCGGCGTTGGTGATGATCTCGATGTTACGATGGCGGCCGGCCTCCACCAGCTTGGGGGAGAGGATGCACATGGCACAGTCGTTGGTGGGGAAGGTCTTGTCCAACTGGGCCATCTTGCCCCCAATGGCCGGACTCTTCTCTACCAGGTAGACCTTGATACCCGATTCGGCCAGGTCCAAAGCGGCCTGCACGCCAGCGATACCGCCGCCCACGACCAAAGCTGCACCGATCTTCTCTGTGTCTTCTGATACCATTGACGCCTATCCTTTCCGAGTTCCCGCCTCTTGTCAATGGGGCCAGGGCGTCGTTGCCCATCGTCACTCCATTGTTGACAAATCCCCGCTTCTATCCGTGAGGATGCTGAGTGGGCTGTCTCAACGGGTTGGGACCCAACTTTTTGACTTTTTCCGTCATCTCTGTGGCCGCTTCAGCGAAGGCGTGGCCCTGCCCACCGGACATGTAATAGATACCCAGCCGCCCACTACCCAGTCCGATCTCGTCGAGAAGCTTTTTGGTGAAAGCCACTCGCTTGGTAGCCCGCACGTTCCCTCCCACGTGGTGGCAGTTGCCAAGGGGGCAGGCCACCACACAAACGCCGTCAGCTCCTTGCTCAAAAGCCTCCAGGATATATTCAACGTCCACTTTGCCCGTGCAAGGCAATTTGACAATTTTGGTTCCGGCCGGGTAGGTGAGCCGGAGAGCCCCGGCTGTGTCGGCAGCCATATAGGCACAATAGATGCAAGTGAAGATAGTAATCTCAGGATCGAAACCATTATCAGACATATGCCATAACCTTATCACAGCATTCCTAACTCGAAGGGTGGTGCCAGAGATTCTGCAAACAGAGTATCTAACTCCTCCCATCCTCGCTCAATGGCCAGCGCGTTTCGCCTGGCTTTGCCAATGATCACATCCGTCACAGAGGCGAAGTGGAGTTTGAGATTGGCTGCCAGATACCCGAAGAAGGCCAACCATTGCGGGTAGTTAATGGCGAGGGGATTCCCCTGATAGATGAGGACCTTACCAGCATTACCTGCTGTAGCAACGGCATGCCCCCAGAAGGCGAGCTTGCGATAGCGGGGATGCCGCCCCAACTTGTCCTCTCCCAACATATCTTGTTCTACCTGGCAGTCTGCTTTGTATTCTTCGTCCAGTGCACGACGGATGACAAAGTAGGCTCTGAGCAAGGCCTCAACAGCTGCAAAGCTTGTGGACATGGTCAGGAAATGACGACAATCGTAGCCTTCCAGATACATCCAGCGCGCAAGATCTGCAATCGTCCTCTTTTTGGGACCGAAGGCACCGAGTTGCATCAATTGTGCAATTGAGAAACCAGGCGGTAGCAACCCCATCTTGGTGTTTGCATCAGACAATAGGTGCCCCAGTTGTCTGATGATGGCCAACAATGGGTTATAGACAGGGGCATCCAGACGGCTGGTGATGATGACCTCACCGTGTTTTGAAATGGCGGTCTGTCCTCCGCGTATAATATCAATGGTTCCAACCACTAATCCTACCAGAGGGTCGTGTCCGGGAGTCAGGATGCGGTGTGTCCTACCTCCCATGCCGGAAACTCGATCAGAGAGAACCTTGTCGTAAGAAACCTTGAAGCGTTGGGCAAGCGGGTTGTCGTGAGGAATGGACAAAGAGTGCAGCCATTTAGTAAGCGGGCTCCCCTCTTGGCCGAACTCGCCCATGTAGGTGATGTCCTTGGGAATCCTGACGAGCAGGAAATCAATCAGGACGCCGATCAATCCTGCGACGCCTGCCAGACAATGGTCATAGGGGTCGAGGCGGATATTATAGCTGAGATCGAGGTCAAAGCGCTGTTCGATGCGTTGTCGCGTCTGCTCATCCAGCATGGAATCGAGATCCACACTGTCGGGGTCTTGCCCGGCTACGACCAAGGTGCGGCGCGACTCTGCGATGACTTGTTCCCAATTCGTTAGCGGGGCCTTCTCCGCTGGCTCAGGCTTCGGTACAGCGTGTAGGTCGGGGCGCGGCCTGGGCAATGTCACTCCCAGCTTATCCGCGACGGCTTGCACTTCTGAGTTCAGATCATCAAGAGCAGCGTCCCCTTGTGTACTCTCTTCCTTGAGATGCTCAATCTCGTCCCCGGCGGCTTTTTGCCGGTGCTCAGTAGCCTTTAGGACTTGCGCTATCTCCTTGGATTTGTCTTTTCCTCTTCCATCATCCATTGCTTATGCTCTTGCTAGTGCTGTCTGTTCTTTCTCCATCCACTCGATGCTTTGCTTGACGAACTTTATCATCTCTTTGAGTTCCTTGATGCGGTGGCTCCTTGCCTCGTTCAACTTTTGCTCTTCAGCGAGGCTCTCTTCAAGCTCCTTTTGTCGGTTCCTGAGTTCTATGATAACGTTCTGAGCCTTGAGCACATCCTGATCTTGTCGCAGAAGGACCTCCTTGAAGGTGACCTGTAGCTTCCAGACTTCCTGGGCCATGGTATGCCGGCCGAGGTTGTATAGCAACAAGCCACCTCCTCCCACGGTTGCACCGGCAGCAGCTCCGACACCTGTCACTAACCACGTACCACCGGCCATGCCCGCACCGCCTGCAGCAATGGAGCCACCACCAAGTATCGCCAGGCCATGAAAAACAGCCGCCGCACCTGAAAGACCAGCTCCAGCGCCCAACGCCCCTCCGATGACAGGAGCAAGTATCCAACCACCGGCAGCTAATACGACCGTGCCTACTGTACCGATGACCAATATCTTGCCCCAGGCATGCTTGGTATGGGCTGTCCGGGCTTCTTTCACAGATTTCTCAGTGCTGACAATGTCTTCTGAAGAGAGCCCGAGATATGGCACAACGGACTCCAGAGCCTTCCTCTTGTCCTGCGCTTTGAACTTGAGTTCGTACGGAGCAAACGGGTTGGCCATGACCAGTTCGATCAGGACAAGACGTGCCTTATGCGATGGGTAATCTTTGGGTTTAGTACCCAGGAACTCCTCTGCTGAGTTACCAATAATATCAACTGTCTTGAAGGTATCCCGGAAGAGTTGCTTCTTTCTCTGAAGGACTGCTTCTTTCTTTGTGCGCCGTGTCGGGGCACTCTCCAAACTTGTTAACTCAGAAATGACGCCAATCTGAGCAGCAGAAAGAACGCGCACGTCCTTCTCTGTCATGTTAAGCGCCTCAAGTCCCATAGTTTTGTTCCTTCTCTCACGATCAAGTTGCCAGCCACTGGCCCAATGCTGCCTGATCTCTGATCATCACCTGGTCATCGTGATAGTGACGCAGTTGGATGGCATTGGCTGGGCACTCGCTGGTGCAGGTGCCGCAGCCGGTGCACTTGGCCGGCTCGATGTAGGCCGCTCCCACAATATCTCCCACTCCAATAGCTCCTTGCTGAATGGCAGGGATTTGGGAGGGACAGGTCCGCACGCAGGTCAGGCAGCCTACGCATTTGCTCTGGTCCACCTCGGCGATGACAGCGCCTAGCTCCAGGATGTCCTTGCCGAGAATGGTCATGGCCCGGCCGGCCGTGGCCAGGGCGTGGGCGATGGTCTCCTCCATGAACTTGGGATAGTGGGCCAGGCCGCAGAGGAAAATCCCCTCCTCAACAAAGTCCATGGGCCTCAGCTTGAGGTGCGCTTCCATGAAAAAGCCTTCACGGGAGAGGGGCAGGTTCATGATACGAGCCAGCTCGCGGTTGGTCTCGCCCGGGGCGGTGGCCATGCTCAAGGCCAGGAGGTTGGGGTGGAACACCAGTTTATCTCCCATGATGAGGTCTTCCACCGTTACTCGCAAACTCCCGTAGACGACGCGCACATCGGGCTTGCTCTCGTCGGTGTATCGCAGAAAGATGACCCCCCGCTGGCGGGCTTCGGTGTAGTATTGCTCGCGGAAGCCATAGGTGATGAGGTCTTTGTAGAGGACGTAGACCCGACAGTCGGGGTTCAGTTTCTTGATAGCGATGGCGTTCTTCATGGTGTTGGTGCAACAGGTACGGCTACAATAATCGGCTTCTTCACCATAGGGGCGCACGCACCCGATCATCACCACTTCGTCGAGTTTGGCGATCTCTTCAGGCTCCTCGACGATGCGCTTCTCCATCTCCAATTGGGTGAGCACACGCGGGTCCAGGCCATGCAGGTACTGCGTGCCCTGATACTCCTGGGCGCCAGTGGCTACGATGGCCACGCCGTGCTCAAATTCCCGCTCCTGGGGCCCTCGGCCATTCCCATTGCTGCACAGGACCGATTTAAAGTTGCCCACGTGCCCGCTGAAATTCACCAATTGGGTGTTCTTGTAGATGTCTATGCGCTCGTGACACTCCACCTGCTTGACCAGAGAGCGGAGGAGGCGCTGCGGGTCAGGTCCCTCGGCGGTGTAGTGTATGTTGCGCAGATTCCCGCCCAACTGATCCCCTTTCTCTATCAAGCAGACGTCGAACCCCTCATCGGCGATGGTCAGGGCGGCCGTCATCCCAGCCAGGCCCCCACCGATGACCAGCGCCTTGTGATTGAAAATCCAGCTAGTCTTGTGCACTGGCTGCAGGAGCCGCGCCCGGGCTGCCCCTATCCTCACCAGTTCCTCGGCTTTGCGCGTGGCGCCCCTGGGGTCGTCGTAGTGTACCCAGGCGCAATGGTCCCGGATGCTGACGAATTCCAGCAGGTAGGGGTTGAGACTCAACTGGCGCAGGATGGCTTGAAAGAGGGCCTCGTGGGTGCGGGGAGTGCAGGCTGCCACCACCACCCGGTTGAGATTGTGCTCCTTGATGGCAGCCTTGATCTCTTCCAGCCCTTCGGGCAGGCAGGCCCAGATCACGTTCTGGGCATGGACTACGTCCGGCAGACCCTTAGCATACTCCACCACGGCTGGCACATCCACCACCTCGGTTATGTTGGTCCCACAGTGGCAGGCAAAGACGCCCACCCGTGGCGGTTCGTCACTGACGTCTCGCTCCAGCGGGTAGTTCAGTTCTGTCAGCCGGTTGCCCCGTATCCCCGTCAGATGTCGCACCTGCCGTTCCCCGGTCAAACGGATGGCCGTTGACATGGTGCCCTGAGCTCCTGAGAGGAGCCTCATAGCCCGTGCCGCAGCCCCACTGGCGTCAATCACTGTCTCGGCGATCTCTTTGGGCTGGGAAAAGGCACCCGCCACAAAAACGCCCGGCCGGCTGGTATCCAAGGGCTCAAATTTGTCCGTCAGGCAAAAGCCGTACTCGTTGAGCTCGATACCCAAATCCTGGGCCAGGGTCACGGCTTTGGGAGGTGGCTCACTGCCCACAGCCAGCACAACCATGTTGAAGCGATCTTCGCGCAGTTCGCCCTTTTCATCTTGATAATGGATGAAAAGGTCATGCGTAAGGGGCTCTTCCCTGATGCCTGAGATGCGGCAACGGGTGTACTGCACCCCCCACGTATCCCTGGCTTGCTCGTAGTAGGCGTTGTACTCCTTACTGAAGGCTCGCTCGTCCATCATAAAGACCTGGCAATGTACCCCAGGGACGCGCTGTTTGGCCAGCACCGCCTCTTTGGTGGCGTACATGCAGCAGATGGACGAACAGTAGCTATGCTCCTGATCACGCGAGCCGACGCATTGAATCCAGGCGATGCGCTGGGGCAGAGCCCCATCAGAGGGACGCTGCATGATGCCCTCAGTGGGTCCCGAGCGGCTGGCCAGGCGCTCGTACTCCAGCCCGGTGACCACGTTGGGATAGCGTCCGTAGCCCAATTCCTCGGCCGGCCGGGGGTCGTACAGCTTGTATCCCACACTCAAGATGATGGCTCCTACCTGGATCTCCTCGTACCATGGCTCCTCGTCCAGGTTGATAGCTTTGGTAGGGCAGACCTCCTCACACTTGCGGCAGTCCAGGCAGTACTCGCCCTTCTCCACCAGATAGGCATTGGGGATAGCCCGTGGCGCTACTTTGTAGACTGCCTTGTGGGTGGCAAATCCCATCTGGAATTTGTCGGGCAAGTCCACCGGGCACATCTTGCTGCACTCGTCACAGGAGACACAGGTGCGAACGTTCACGTAACGGGGGTTATGGACGACGGTTGCCTTAAAGTCGCCCGGAATCCCTTCTACCCCCACGATTTCGGTAAGCGTCATCAACTCGATGTTGGGATGGGGACTAAAGTCCAGCAGCGCCGGACTGATGGAAGGCCGCGTGCAACCGTAGCCATGATCAGGCGTGCCAGAGCACAGCACGCAGTCGTGGGTAGGGAACATGAAACCCAACTGGGCAACGACTCCACCAATAGCAGGCAAAATCTCAACCAGATATACTTTGTAGCCAGAGTCAGCCAAATCAACGGCGGCCCTCATGCCGCCGACGCCGCCTCCGACTACCATCACTGCTCCGATTTTCTGTCTTTGAACCACAGTGTTGCTCCTCACGCCAAAATTCTAGTCCGGTCTCCAAGTCAAAGATTATACATCCTTTTCTTTCAAAAAGCAAAAAGTTCAAGAAAGCACAAACAAAGGGCAGTTGGCAAGCCCTTTTCACAATCCGGAGCTCATTTCTTGATATGATTGTTGCCAATTATATTATACATATTTTTTCTCAAAATACAAGTTAAGGGAGGAGCCTTGCCCCTTGCTTGCTTCAAAAGGATAAATATGGTACAATAGATCCAGCGATATGAGAAGCTGATAAATGACTCGTGAGGCGGGTGGGATAGGGCTGGTTTTTCCTCCTCCATTTTGTCTGACGAGAGAGAGAGGATGATATGAAAAAAGGAAAACAATTACAGTGGGGGCGTGTTGACCTCCACATTCACACTCCGGCCTCTGCCTGCTACGCGGAGCCAAACGTTACCTACCTGGACATCCTGCGCAGGGCGGGGGAAAAGGGGCTGGACATCATCGCCATCACCGACCACAACACCGTGGCTGGCTGTGCTGCGATGTCCAAAGAGATGGAAGAACTAATGCTTTTGGAACGCTTGAACCGCCTGCGTGCCAAGGAGAAGCAACGCCTTGAGGAATATCGTCGCCTGGGAGATAAAATCCTCGTCCTGCCGGGCTTCGAGTTCACGGCCACCTTGGGGTTTCACATTTTGGGTATCTTCTCAGAAAAGACCTCCACTCGCGAACTGGAGTACATTCTGCTCGACCTGAATATTCCCCCTGACAAGTTGGATGCTGGCTCTACTGAGGTGGGGGCTACCACCGATGTCCTGACCGCTTACCGGATCATTGACGAGGCTGGGGGGTTGGTTATCGCCGCCCATGCCAATTCCAGCCATGGGGTGGCCCTGCAGGGCCTGGACTTCGGCGGGCAGACCAAGATTGCCTACACCCAGGACCCCCATCTCCATGCCCTGGAAGTGACTGACCTGGAGAAGAAAGGGCAGCGCACTACTGCCTCTTTCTACAGAGGCTCCAAGCCCGAATACCCCCGCCGTATGCACTGTATCCAGGGCTCCGACTCCCATCGTTTGAACCGGGACCCCCGTGACAGAAATGCTCTTGGCGTCGGCGATCGGGTCACTGAAGTGTTGCTGCCCGAGGTGAGCTTTGAGACTCTGAAGGCGGTTTTCCTGGGCGATGACTTTGCCCGCACCAGGCCTTATAGGCCAGCCAAGGCTCCCTTTGACCACGTGCGGGCGGCCCGGGAGCAGGGGCCCAATATTGTGTTATCGTTCCATGAAAGCATAGCCAAGAAGGGAGGTCGCCTTCACGCCATCGTCTGTGACGTGGTAGCCTTTGCCAACGCCAACGGCGGCGTCATCTACGTCGGAGCCCGCGCTGATCCCAAAGTCGCTCCCGTTGGCATCAATAATCCCGAGGAAACCATTGGCATCCTGAAGGCCGAGATTCAGCGCAGGGTCACCCCACCATTGGATGTGTCCATTGATTCTCTGGAGAGCGAGGGGAAAAAGATCATACGCCTGGTAGTACCCAAAGGGTCGGATGTGCCCTACGCGGTTGATGGGAGCAAGATCTATGTCCGTTCAGAATCGGAGACCAGCCTGGCTTTGCGCGACGAGGTTGTGCAATTAGTTCAGCAGAGATTGGCCCCGCCCCAGCCAGAAGCCATAGAGGTGGAGCCCGGTGAGGAAGAGGTTGCTCCCCAGGTTGAGCCGCCCAGAACAGGGGTCGAAATTGTTGACACTGTGGAACGCAAGGGCACCCTCTACCATACTGTGAAAGACCTGCGCAACGGCAACGTGGTGCAAAATGTGACTCGCTCCTCAGCCCGTAAGCTGTGGCGCTATGCCATCACCCAGCGGGAGCAAACCCCTGTTAAAAGCGAGAAGATCACCTGGCATGGTGACATTGGGTTCTGGAAAACCTACAAGCGAGGGGGCAAGGTGCGCTACAATCTGGCCCAGCGCGATCCCGACGGCAAAGTCCACATCTACTACGGCGTGACGGAAGAAGGGTTTCACGGGGAGTGGAGGAGGTTCCTGAAAGGGGAATAGTTTGGCGGGGGCTGGCTGCGGGACGTAGGACAAGATGCACCACTCCTGCACCGCCTGTACCGCAATAGTGGTGCAACAGTGGTGATTGCGGCACAGGCCATCTTGCCCTACAATCTGCATCCATATTTGACGGATCATTCAGTTAATAGTATAACTTCAGTAACACAAAGGGAAATGGTTCTGGCTTTGATGGCGGATGGCCAGAAGGTAACAAACGTTATGCTGAAGGGAGAGTTCGTCGTGCGTCAATCGTGCCGACAACTGTAGAGTTGTTTGGTGCATAGAAGCTGATTTCGCTGTCGGCTCTGCTTCACTTGCCAACGGACCCCGACGATGCTGCCGGCAAGCTGGAGCAATAGCCTTGTTGAAAGGAGGTGATGGCTAGAGATCAACTTACAATCGTTTAGCAGTTTGGCCTTTGTGCAGGGTTCTGCACACCATGATCATTTCCTTAAAGGAGGGAAGAAATGCTTACCAAACGATGGATTGCGACCTTTGCAACTGTAGTGGCCATCCTGTCGCTGCTGGCCGCCTGTGGCCCTACGCCGACCCCGGAGGTCAAGGTGGTCAAGGAGACCGTGGTGGTCGAGAAGGAGGTCGAGGTCACCAAGGTCGTAGAGGTGGAGAAAGAGGTGCAGGTCACGGTGGAGGTGCCGGCCGAGGCGGAACTGGTCACTATCGTGGCCCGCTGCCGGGCCAAGCCGCCCATGGAGGACTGGCGCTGCAACAACCTGCTGGATGTAGTGGCCGACGTCAACGCCGACCTGGAAGCGGCCGGTGATACCCGCCGCGTGCAGGTCGAGACCATCCAGGACAACACCGAGTTTGGCGACATCATGCAAGAGTTCGCGCTGGCCTACGAGGACGGCAAGGCGCCGGACATCCTGCTGACCGCCCACGAGGTCATCGGCACCGAGGCCACCGCCGGCCGCATCATCCCGCTGGAGGACATGCTGGGGGACTATCCCGAGTTCGCCAACGTGATTGACAAGCTGTGGGATTCGGTCATGTACAAGGGCCAGCGCTGGGGCGTCCCTCAGGACACCGAGGCGCGACCGGTCTACTGGGACAAGACGCTGCTGGCTCAGGTCCCGGGCTGGGACGAGGCCCGCATCGCGGGGCTGGCCGACGAGATCAAGGCCGGCAAGTTTACCCTGTCTGACATGCTGGACACAGCCGAAGCGGCCGTGGCGGCCGGCGTCGTGGAGCCGGGCATGGGCTTCTGGATGCGGCCCTCGAACGGCCCTGACTTCACTTCCCTGTACTACGCTTACGGTGGAGAGACCATTGACGCCGAGACCGGCAATCTGGTCTTTGACAAGGAAGCTGGCCTGAAGTACTACCAGTTCTTCGAGCGCGGCTTGACCGGCGATGGCTCCCACAGCTTCCTGACCGGCGACTGGGACGGCAGTTTCCACCCCAGCGTCTCGGGCAGCCAGGTCGTGTTCTGGGCCGGGGGTTCCTGGCAGTGGGCCGAGTGGGCCACAAAGTGGACCGCGGACAAGGGCGGCCAGGACTACCAGTTCGAGAACTGGGGCTATGGCTTGTATCCGGCCGCCGCGGGTGGTGACCCGGTCACGCTGTCGCACCCGGTGGCTTACCTGATCAGCGCCCAGAGCGAGCATCCCGACCTGGCCCTGGCTCTGATCGCCAAGGTGACCACCGACGAGGCCAACACCCGGCACGCCATCAACAGCACCCACCTGGGCATCCTCAAGTCGCAGGCTGACTACGAGGCGTACAAGGCGGATGTGTTCCTGTCCGACGTGCTCTACATGCTGGACTATACCACCTTCCTGCCCAACAGCCCCAACTGGGGCCCGTACGCGACGATCACCTACGAGGCGCTGGCGGCGGTGCAAACGGGCGACCTGACCGCCCAGGAGGCCGTTGACTTTGTGGTAGAGGAACTCGAGAACGAGCTAGGCGAGGAGATCATCATCCGATGAGTGTCGCCAACAGGCTGGAGAGGGGGGGGACGCCCCCCCTCTCCCCGGCCCACTCCGGGGGGGAGACGTCCTCCATCGGTGCCCGGATGCGTTCGAGGCTGGAGGCCTACGGCTTCCTATCTCCAGCCGTCCTGTTGGTCACCCTCTTCTTTTTCATCCCGGTGGTCATCATCTTTGTGCTCAGCTTTTCCAACCTGAAAGCGTCGAACTTTGGCACGTTGCAGTGGTGGCTGCCGGCCAACTGGAGTCTGGAGAACTATGCCAAGATCTTTGGCAACAAGTTCTTCCCCAAGATCCTGCGCAACACGGCGCTCTACGTGGCGCTAACGTTGACCCTGTTCAATTTCAGCAGCGCGCTGCTGATCGCCGTGCTCACTACCCACATTGAACGCCGCACGGGCTTTTTCTTCCGCGTATTGTGGCTGTTGCCCCGCCTCACCCCTTCGGTCATCTATATCATGATGTGGCAGCGGATGGCCTCGCGCGCCCCTCACGGTATCCTCAACCAGTTGCTCGTTCCTCTAGGAGTAGGAACGGGAGGTGACCTGATCCAGGCCTGGCCCTGGGCCTTTGTCATTGTCGCCAATGGGATGATCGGCGCCTCGTTCGGCATGGTGATCTTTACCTCGGCCATCGAGGCCATTCCCAGGGACTTTATGATGGCCTCCAAGGTGGACGGAGCCTCAACCTGGCAGACCATCCGCCACGTCATCCTGCCCATGATCAAGTGGCCGATCCTGTTCGTGGTCACCTACCAGACGCTCTCGCTCCTCACCTCGTTCGAGCAGATCATGCTCCTCACCGACGGCGGGCCGGGCCTGTATCGCACCGAGGTGTGGGCGCTGACGGCCTATCACCGGGCGCTGTCCAACTACTTTGGCAACAACCAGTGGGGCTACGGCGCGGCCTGGGCGGTGATCCTGGTGATCATCGGCGTGGCTGCGGCCAGCATCTACATGCGCGTGTTCAAGTTCGATGAGCTGGTGCAAGAGCCCAAGATTGATCTGCTGTAACGCGAAAGGAGAGACGAGATGACACTTAAGCAAAGAATCGGGGCGGCTATCCCATACGTGCTCCTGGTCATCACCGTCCTGCCCATCGTCGTGGGCTATTTCTGGCTGCTGCTCAGTTCCTTTTCGGCCCGCACGGAGGGGTTATTGCCGGTGGGCGGCCTGGCTCTGGAGAACTGGAGCTTCCTGCGAGAGCCGCCCTTCGGCCTCGGGTATCCCAGCATCTGGCGGGTGACCTTCAACACCTTCGTGGTCGCCATCTCGATGACCATCGCCGTGGTTCTGGTTTCGTCGCTGGCCGGCTATGCGCTTTCGCGCTTGAACTTTCCGGGGCGTAAGCAATTTCTCTCGCTGACGCTGATCCTGCACGCCTTCCCCAGCGTGACCCTGCTCATCGGCATCTACTTTGTGTTGCGCGCCCTCAAACTGTACAACACGCTCCTGGGCGTCGGCCTGGTGATGATCGGCTTCGAGTTGCCGTTCGGTATCTGGCTGATGAAAGGCTTCTTCGACAACGTCTCCTGGGACATGGAACGGGCCGCGCTGATTGACGGCGCTTCGCGCCTCCGCGTGTGGGGAGAGATCATCCTGCCCACCATCAAGCCGGGCCTTGCGGCGCTGGCCATCTTTGCCTTCATCTCTGGCTGGAACGCCTGGCTGATACCCAAAACCTTTACCATCGGCGCTGGACAACAGGCTACCCTCTCTGTCTACCTGAATAACTTTCTGGGCGAGACGGTGGCTGTCCAATGGGGGGCGGTCACGGCGGTGGGGCTGTTCCAGCTCATCCCGGTGGCCATCTTTTTCATCTTTACCCAGGACCTGCTGTTGAGCATCTACGCCGGCGGGGCCAAGGGTGGCACGTAATTGGGATTGCGGATTGGGGCTCCCATAGCCCTGACGGAATACGCAATACACGAGGAGAGAATTATGAAAGTGAAACTTGAAAGCCTGAGCAAGCGCTGGGGCAAAGTCGTCGGCGCCGACCACATCAATCTGGACATCGGCGACGGCGAGTTCGTGGCCTTCCTGGGCCCCTCCGGCTGCGGGAAAACCACCACGCTGCTGATGGTGGCTGGAATCTACAAGCCCACCGAGGGCAATATCCGTTTCGACGAACGGATCGTCAACTATGTAGCGCCCAAAGATCGCAACATCGGCATGGTCTTTCAGAGCTACGCCCTCTATCCTCACATGACCGTCTTCCAGAACATCAGCTACCCGCTCAAGCTCAAGAAAACCCCGAAAGGGGAGATGCAGGAGCGGGCGCAGCGGGTGGCCGACATGATGGGCATCGGCCACCTGATGGACCGCAAGCCGGCCCAACTCTCCGGCGGCCAGCAGCAGCGCGTGGCCCTGGGCCGGGCGCTGGTCAAAGAGCCCCAGTTGCTGCTGTTCGACGAGCCGCTCTCCAACCTGGACGCCCGCCTGCGCCTGAGCATGCGCGGTGAGATCAAACGCCTGCAAATGGAATTGGGCATCACCTCCATCTACGTCACCCACGACCAGGTGGAGGCCATGACCATGGCTGACCGCGTGGCCGTCATGAAAGAAGGCCAGCTCCAGGCCTACAGCCCGCCGGATGAGCTGTACGACCAGCCGCGCACCTTCTTCGTCGCCAGCTTTGTGGGCAATCCACCCATGAACTTTGTGGACGTGGAAGTGGTCCGCGAGAACGGCGACTACCACGCCCGCCGCGAAGGCTTCGACGTGGTGGTGCCAGCCGACCGGGGCGAGAAGGCCGCCGGCAAAGGCAACATCATCCTGGGCATCCGTCCTGAAGACATAACCATCGCCGACACGGGCATCTCTGGCGAAATCTATGTCGTCGAGCCGCTGGGCCGCGATGATCTGATTGACGTGCGCATCGGTGAGGCCGGCGTCCACGTGCTGGCCGATCCCACGCTGGGCTTGAGAATGAGCCAAACCGTGAGGCTCAACTTTAACACCCACAAGGTGCAGTTCTTCGATCCACAGACGGAAAAGTCGCTGCTCTGGACGGACTGAACCCATCCATCATACCCGTCCGGGCACTTCGGCAAAGCCCTGTCAAGCACCCAAAACATACTCGCTTTGCCGAGGTGTTGTGCTGTATCAGTCGAAGGAGGCAGAGCCAATAGGTCCACAGTGCAAGGGCCAGAGCAACTCCCAGAAAGGGAATATCCAGGTCCTGGCGGCTATCACCTTTCTGGGGGGCATACGGTTGAGCATGGTGCTGGCGGTCTGGCAGCCCTTCGCCCTGAGCCTGGGGGCATCAATGCCCGTTCTGGGCTTGCTGGAAAGCCTGGGAGGCAGGATGGGGCTGGCGACCGGCCTTATCCAGCCTTTGGGAGGTCGGTTGTCGGATCATGTGGGGAGAAAGCCCCTCCTCGCTCTTGCCAGCTTGATGGCTGTGCTGGGTCTCTCCTTCTACGTCCTGGCAGCAATGTTTGGCGATTGGCGACTCTTGATCCCGGGGACGATCCTCATTGGACTGGCGGCCATCTCCATCCCGGCCAAGGATGCGATGACCGCCGAATCTGTGAAAAGCGACGAGAGGGGGATGGCCTACAGTGCCATCATGTTCTTCGTTGCCGTATCAGGCATCTTCGCCGCCACTCTGGGAGGCTTCATCGCCGATAGGTGCGGTTATCCGGCAGTCTTCCTGCTCTGTATCGCTGGCGAAGTTCTGGCCCTGCTGTTGGTCATCTCTTTCCTGAGAGAGACCTTCAGCCGGGGACGCAGCTCGCTTCGTCCGGGAAGGTTCAGGAGGGGGTGGGCGAGGCTTGTTGTCCCCCCCAGAGGGCTGTGGGGCTTCTACGCAGCCATGGTGGCCGATGCCTTCGTGGGGGGACTGGGCTCTGCTATCCTCTTTGGGCTCTTGAGCAAGACCTATCACTTTACGACCTCCCAATTGGGGATTATGTCCAGTGCCTTCTTCACCTCGTGGGCCCTCTCGCAGTTGCCCATAGGCAAGCTCGTTGACAGGTATGGATGTAAGCGGTTTATCATCATCTCGAAGCTCATAGACATTGTTGTCATCGCCGGTTGGCTGACCTTCACCAGTTTCAAAGCCTTCATTCTCTTGTATCTCCTTTATGGTCTTATTCCCCCTATCTGGACCCCGGCTACGCTCACCCTGCTCATGGGTAGCATCTCGGAGGAGGAGCGCGCCGAGGCCAGAGGCAGACTCTCCGCCCTCACCATGTTGGTAAGGTTTCCCGCCCCCTTTATCGGCGGATTGCTCTACGAGCGAGTGGGGTTTCGAGGGCCCATAGTGGCTAACCTGGTGGGGGCCACGGCCGCATTGATGCTCATATTCTTACTGGTGCGAGAGCCCGCCGGAGGGGCGTGAGCCCGTTTCTGCGTTACAACTTCTACCCCAAGTAGGAATAGCCTGGGGAGAAGCAGCGAATCGCTTCCTACATGTTGAGCTTGCCTACCCCCTCAGGTCGAAGCAGGCTTGGGTGTCCTTTTCATTTCAGAGGAGGCACACTATTTCACATCTCGACTCATTGCGCGACTTTGACCGCGCCCGGCGCAAAGCGTTCATCCAACAGATATTGAGCCTCATCACCGGCCAGTCTCAAGACTTGCTGTCCTTTGAGGAGGTGCAGAAGAGATTACGCTTGCGCAATCGTAACTATCGGGGATTGCAGCAAGTTCCCCTCGACCGGATCGTGGGCAGTGTGGGGCGCTACCGAGACTTCACGCGAACTTTCCTGCCTCGTGGCGGCGGGCTGCGCGAGCGCTGGGCGGCCGTCGAGGACCGGGTGAAAGAGGGGGGACTGCCCCCGGTCGAACTCTTCCTGGTGGGCGACGTCTACTTCGTGCGCGACGGCAACCACCGCGTCTCCATCGCCCGCACTCAGGGCGCTCCCACTATCGAGGCCTACGTGTGGGAGTATCCAAGTCGGGTGCCCCTCGGCCCCGATGTAGACCCGGACGACCTGTTTATCAAGCAAGGCTACGTGGAATTCCTGGAGCAGACCCACCTCGACAAGCTCCGGCCCGCCCAGAATATCGAGCCCATCGCGCCGGGGGGCTACCGCGAGTTGCTGGAGCACATCGCCGTCCATCGCTACTTCATGGACCGGGAGCGGGGAGGAGAAATGTCCTACGAAGAGGCGGTCGTCAGTTGGTATGACAACGTCTACTGCCCGGTCGTCGAGGCTATACGTGCTCACTCCGTCCTGCAACGCTTCCCCGGCCGCACCGAAGCCGACCTTTACATCTGGGTATCACGCTATCAGTATGAGCTGAGCCGGCGCTACGGCCGGAGCGTCTCGGCCGAGGTGGCTGTGGACGCCTGGGCCGAGCGACGCCCACCGCTGGAGCAACTCTGACCGACGAAAAGAGCCTGAACTTGACTCCTGTTGACATCCTGATGATCGGTTCACTACCGGACACTTTTCTAAAGGGTTGACTCATGGTATACTCTAGCTCC
>SOHZ01000365.1 GCA_004377365.1 Anaerolineales bacterium
CCTGGTAGCCTACAGGCCTGTGGAGCCTGGCGCCCGGGTTCAAATCCCGGCCCCCAGGATTAGTCTGGCTCCCGAGGCTCGTTTCCGGTTCCGGGCAACGTAGCCGCTCTATCGCCCCAATCAGGGCGTTCTCGGAGACCTTTGAGATGTTCAGCCCAACCTGCTTGGCCACCTCGACCACTCCTTGATCCAGATACAAGCAAGTGGATTTCCTGCTTCCCATGTTGCCATGCACACCCATATGAAACCATGCGAATCGGGCTATTTATTGCCCCCTAAGGAAAAACCCGCGGTAGTTGCATTTGCGATATGCTTGAGTACGCGGAAGCATACGCATAAGACTTAACAGCATATGAATCTAACTCTGTGGAGGTGTAAGCATGAAGGGGAAAACTGGCAGAATAACTCGCCTTTGGCTAACCATGATCCGTGTTTCAGATATGGACAACGCCTTGCGTTTCTACAATGAAACTCTTGGCTTGCCCATAGCCCTTGACGCTAGAATGTTTAACCATGCGGAAGTTGGTCCATCTGAGCCGTTGGCTAAGATCGGCTTGTATGCGACTGGTAAGAAATCTAGGAGGAAAAGGCGAACTGGGATAGTTTTCGATACAGACGACATCTATGCACTCCATGAACGGCTCAAAAGGCAAGGGGTTAGATTCACTCTCAAGCCTACCAAGATGCCATGGGGTGGCATAGTTGCTGACTTCTTGGACCCTGATAACAATGAACTTGAGGTCGTTCAAGACCCGGAACACTACAAAAGGACGCATGCACATCAATAATCATGCATACATGCGCCCTGCCCACGGCACATGCGCATGCATTCCAACTATTTTATAGAGGATTGTTTCACAAAGAACATAAGCGCGCGCATATGTTCAAGTCCTATCTATTCTCTTGAATTATTAGTGATTTAGTCTAGAGATTCGATTTTGTCTAAAAACCTTCACTCACCTGTTTGTCTCGATGTATGATGAACCTCTCTGACATTACTGAGTCATTGACAAAGCAAGAACTTATTTGGATCCTAATCTAAGGTAAAAACCTTTATTTGAGGTTCTACCACGGCTCTATTTGTTACAGTTCTTCTCAACCCTTCAAAAATCTTTGCTTATCATGCGCGCTAACCTTTTTTCGACAACATTAACTAATGGTCTTCTGTCGAAATCCCACACGCCATTTAAGGAAAATTCGCGTGTATTTGGGGTCCTTGAACCGATGATGCAGGGTAATCCCATGTTCTGCGGTTTGACCCTACACCTTGTCACCAGCGGATGAGCAATATACTAATAAGAACCCAGTTGGAAAGAGCCCAGTCTGGTTGATTGCTATGACTGAAGAGATGGTTTGGGATCTTTCGCAACTTGTTGAGAGCACTGATTCTGCTTGGATTCAAAAGCAATTGGAGTTGACGGTGGCTGAAGCCGAAAAATTTAGACATAAATATCGTGGCAAAATCGCTAGCCTTGAAGTGAAAAGCCTGGTTGAGATGTTGGAAGCGAAGGATGGTCATATCCTTAGATTTGAGGGGGCTGTGATGTATTGCCTCTTGATGTATTATGCCGATTCTACTGATGCGGTGGCTAAACAACTTAACGAAACTGCCCGTAAGACGATTACAAGGGTTAAGCAGGAGATGGCTTTTATAGATATTGAGTTAGGTAAACTGCTTTCCGAGAACCCTTCCTTGATCAATGAGCCGGCGTTGGCGGAGTACAAACACTATCTTGAGAGAATCTTGAGAACGGTGCCTCACATGCTTTCTGAGACTGAGGAGCGTTTGATTATTCTCAAGGATAAGAATGGTATTGAGGCGTGGGAGATGTTTCAGAGCGATTGGCTTTCCACAAGGACTTTTGACATCGAAATTGAGGGGGAGATGAAGACTCTTCCTTATGGCAAGATGGTGGGGTTGTATCAGAGTCCGGATCGAGATTTGCGAATGAGGGCCAATCAGACAGTTTATGAAAACTTGGGAAAGGATGAAATTGTGTGGGCAAGTGCGGTTCGCTCGGTTTGCGAGGATCACATTCAAATGTGCAAGCTGCGCAAATATCCAGACCCTATGACTCGAAGCGTGATTGCCAATGATATTGACAAGCAGGCTATTGAAAGCCTCATGAAGGTTATTGAGAAAAATGCGGGTTTGTATCAAAGGTATCTCAGGATAAAGGTCAAATTGATGGATCTGCCGAAGTTGGCAAACTATGATTTGGCAGCTCCTTTGCCAAAAATGCCAGACAAAAAATACAGTTGGAGCGAAGCCCGAGAAGAAATAGTGGCGGCGTACAAGGGATTCGACGAGGAAATAGGAGGATGGATTGAGAAGATGTTCGCTCGGCGTCATAT
>SOHZ01000134.1 GCA_004377365.1 Anaerolineales bacterium
ACAATGAGATTGCTTCGTCACTTCGTTCCTCGCAATGACAGGGTGAGTAGTTACAAGCGGGGAAACAGCCTGAAATAGGGCGATCGCATTTGAAATGCGCCCTGTCAAATCTGTCATTTTCAAGGCCCTCACCATTGACGCAGGCAGGTTTCCATACCCGCTTTAGTTATCTCACACTTCATAAGAAAGGGGTAAACTATGGCTCGAATTGTGCGCGGAGCGTTGCTTCAGGCAACCTACACGGGCGACCAGGAGACGATGATCCAAAAACACGAAAAGTATGCCCGCGAAGCCGCCGGGCAAGGCGCTCAAATCATGTGCTTTCAGGAACTATTCTACGGTCCTTATTTCCCCCAGGAGCAAGATGCCAAATGGTACGCCCTGGTCGAACCAATCCCCGATGGACCCACGACCAAGCGCATGCAAGAACTGGCTCAAGAGACCAAAATGGTCCTGATCGTTCCCATGTACGAAGAAGAGGCCGTGGGCATTTACTATAACACCGCCGCCGTCATTGATGCCGATGGCGCCTATCTGGGCAAGTACCGCAAGACCCACATCCCCCAGGTAGGTGGCTTCTGGGAGAAATTCTACTTCCGCCCCGGTAACCTGGGGTACCCGGTGTTCGACACGGCCGTGGGCAAGGTGGGTGTCTATATCTGCTACGACCGCCACTTCCCGGAAGGCGCGCGTATGTTGGGCCTCAATGGTGCCGAGATCGTCTTTATCCCCTCGGCCACCTCGCGCGGCCTGTCACAGCACTTGTGGCGTATCGAGCAGACCAGCCATGCCATCGCCAACGGCTACTTTGTGGGCACCATCAACCGGGTGGGCATTGAAGAGGATCTCGGCCCCAACGACTACTATGGCCAGAGTTACTTCTGTACCCCGCGTGGCGAGTTCGTGGGCGAAGTAGGCGACGCTTACGAAGAAGAACTGATTGTGCGAGACCTGGACCTGGACCTGATCTGCGAGGTGCGCAACGTTTGGCAGTTCTATCGCGACCGCCGGCCGGACATGTATGACAAGCTCGTAGCACCGTAGCACCGACAAGGAGAATTTCTATGGCAGAGAACCCAAGTCCTCCTCTCCCGGAAGACGTACTGGAGCAGAACTTTAGCGAGTTGCTGCCACCCTTGACTCAAGCTGAGGCTCTGGCTGAGGCCAATCGTTGCCTTTACTGCTACGATGCACCTTGCACCAAGGCCTGCCCCACCGGCATTGACGTCTCCACCTTCATCAGAAAGATCACCACTGGCAACCTGAAAGGCTCAGGTCGGGTCATCCTTGGATCCAACTTTCTCGGCGCTACCTGCGCCCGCGTTTGCCCCGTGGATGAGCTTTGCGAAGGCGCTTGTGTGTTGCGCGCCGACGGCCGCAAACCGATCGGCATTGGCCAGCTCCAACGTTACGTCACTGACTATATCATGGATAACGACCTCCAGCTATTCCAAGCCGGGCCGCCCACGGGCCCAAAAATGAAAACGAAGGTTGCTTGTGTGGGGGGCGGCCCTGCCAGCCTGTCTTGTGCGGCTGAATTGGCCAAGCTGGGCCACGCCGTTACCGTATTCGAAAAACGGGAACTGGCTGGCGGATTGGACACCTATGGCATTGTCGTTTTCCGCGAGCCGATGTCCATCAGCTTGAAAGAGGTAGAGATGGTCCAGGCACTTGGCGTCGAGATTCGGACCGGTGTCGAGGTTGGGAAAGACGTGCAAGTCGCCGACCTGCTCAACGACTACGATGCTGTCTTCCTGGGTATCGGCCTGGGGCCTGTGCCCAAACTGGGCATCCCAGGCGAAGACCTGGTCGGTGTCCACGATGGGCTCGACTGGGTGGAGCGTGTCCGGCTGGAAAACTTGACAGAGATCAAGGTCGGCCGACGGGTGGTCGTCATCGGCGCGGGTAACACCGCCATTGATGCAGCCGTCATTGCGGCGCGATTGGGCGCTGAACAGGTGACCATCGTCTATCGCCGCAGCGAGGCGGAAATGCCCGCTTACCGCTTTGAATACGAGTTCGCCAGGCAGGAGGGCTGTGAGTACCGGTGGCTTACCCTGCCAGTCAGAATCCTGGGCGAAGAGCAGGGTCCTGAGCCTGTCGAAGGGCGGGTGACCAGCGTGGAGTGTGTCCGCACCCGCCTGGGCGAGCCGGGCCAAGATGGCCGCCGCCAACCAGAGGTCATCCCTGATACCGAACACGTCATCGAGTGCGATCAGGTAATCTTGGCCACCGGCCAGAGCGGATATCGTGAGTTTCTGGACAGCATCGGCCTGGAAAACGACCGGGGGCGTGTCATCGTTGATGAAACCACCGGACGCACTTCGCACCCGGTCATCTTTGCTGGCGGCGATTGCGCGGTGACAAGCAACGAAATGGCAGCCGTCGTGGTCGCCGTGGAACACGGCAAGCGGGCCGCACAAGGCATCCATGCAATGCTCGACTGAACAGGAGGCACAGAAATGGCTGATTTAAGTATCGAGTTCGCCGGCGTCAAGGCTACCAATCCCTTTTGGATTGCGTCTGGCCCGCCGTCAAACACGCTGTACCAACTGAACCGAGCTTTTGAGGCTGGCTGGGGCGGCGTTGTATGGAAAACCCTCGGCGATCCAGTCCTGAACGTCACCAACCGTTACGGTGGTGTTGACTACAGTGGCAGCAGGACCATCGGCATCAACAACATCGAGTTGATCACCGACCGTCCCCACGAAGACAACCTGAGGGAGATCGCTGAAGCCAAGCGCCTCTGGCCTGATCGGGCCATCTTTGTCTCGGCCATGGTGGCCAGCACCCGCGAAGCCTGGCACAAGATCATCAAAGAGATCCAGGACACTGGCGCCGACGGCATCGAGATGAACTTTGGCTGCCCGCACGGTATGCCGGAGCGAGGGATGGGCGCGGCCGTGGGGCAGGTGCCGGAGTACTGTGAAATGATCACGGCCTGGGCCAAAGAGATAGCGACCGTTCCTCTCATGATCAAACTTACCCCCAACGTGACCAACATCGTGGGGCCGGCTCGCGCGGCCGTGAAGGGTGGCGCCAGCGCGCTCTCTCTGATCAACACCGTGGTCAGCATAGTAGGTGTCAACCTGGATACCCTGGAAATACAGCCCAGCATCCATGGCAAGGGCACCCACGGCGGCTATGGCGGCCCTGCGGTCAAACCCATCGGCCTGTACATGGTCACCACTGTTACTAACGACAACCTGGGGGTTCCTATCTCTGGCATCGGCGGCATTGAAACCTGGCGAGACGCCGCCGAATACATCCTGCTGGGGGCCACCAGCGTTCAGGTTTGCACCGGCATCATGAAACACGGCTTTCGCATTGTGGAAGACATGATTGATGGCCTGTCAAACTGGATGGACGAGAAAGGGTTTGCCAAGGTCAGCGACTTTATCGGCAAATCGGCCTCGCGCGTGGGCACTCTTGGTGATCTGGATGTCATGTACAGGACCATTGCCGAGATAGACTACTCCCAGTGTATCTATTGTAACAAATGCTACATTGCCTGCGAGGACGGCCTCCACCAGGCCATCGAACTGGTTGAAGAAAACGGTCGCGCCGAGCCACGCATCAAAGAAGATGAGTGTGTGGGTTGCCGCATGTGCGAACTGATTTGCCCCACCCGATGCATCAAAATGGTCGAGCGAGACCGTGGGTTTGGTGCACAGACCTGGCCCGAGATCGTGGCGGCCAACCCCGGCATAGACAGCGACTGGGAAGTCATGCACAAGTGGCGCAAGGAGCACAACTGGCACACTCGTTAGGGGCCGTAGAGGAATAACTCCCGCTCCCGCTGGATTTGCGGCACTGTTGCGCCACAGGCAATCCGGCGGTCCGGCGGCTGGATTACAAATCCAGCCGGAGCAAACCAGGAAGTTTATTTTCGCGAGCCCTTAGATTAACGGGATACAGCGTCTTGAACTTGTCAAGAAACCCAACTTGCTCAGGGCGCGCGCCAGAGTTCTATTTTGACCAGCTCCCACTGGCGAGGCTGGGACATTGCTAGGAGTAGAGTATATTTGAGGAGGTGGCGGATGAGTGGGAAAACTGTAGGGACGATTAGAGTATTATTATCTGGACAATTGCTGCGATAATTGCTGCGGAAATCAAAGTTGCGGCAGGCCGAGAAGCATATATCTTTGAAGCTGCAATTGTCGGGGCGATCTTTGGGTGGTATTTTGCGTCGTTGGCCGAAGGGACCGGTGGTGATTGGGGATACTTTGCTATGGGGTTTGCTGCCGGTTTCATTGTCGTCCCGATGATTGTTATGAAAGGACCGGTGCCCATGGAACCGGTAGAAACTCGTTTGGGGCCGATTACGTTTGCCGGAGTTTTGCCCGGAATAATTGGTGGAGTCATTGTCGGGCTGATATACTGGCTGATTGTCAGGTCGATTAAATGGCTGATTTTCAGAGACTAAGGTCAACTCTACAGCCTTTATTCTGGCACAATTAGGTGGCATGACTCACAACTATATTGTGGAGCACTACATTGTGGCTTGGCCGATGGGTCAGAATGGAACCTATTGACGAGGACGGAGGGATGTGCTGAATAAAATGAGAACTTGGACACCTCCCGAGAATTGGCTCAAAATCACTACTATTGACGCCCACACTGCCGGTGAGCCCTTTCGGGTCATCGCGGGCGGTTATCCTGATTTGCCGGGCGATACCATCCTGGCACGCCGCCGTTATGCGAAGGAAAACCTGGACTACCTGCGGACGGCGCTGATGTGGGAGCCACGCGGCCATGCCGATATGTACGGCTGCATCGTCACTCCACCCGTCAGCCCAGAGGCGGACATCGGCATCCTCTTTATGCACAACGAAGGCTACAGCACTATGTGCGGCCACGGCATCATTGGCATCGCCAAAGTAGCGTTGGAGACCGGCATGTTGCCCATGACCGCCCCTGAAACCATGATCAAAATAGACACCCCAGCCGGGCTGGTCACTGCTCACGCCAGGGTGGCTGAAGGACAAGTGCAAAGTGTCTATTTTCACAACGTGCCTTCCTTTGTTTTAGTCTTGGACGAAACAGTTGACGTGCCGGGCCTGGGCAAAGTACGCTACGACATTGCCTTTGGCGGAGCATTTTACGCTTACGTGCAGGCTGAAGATGTCAACCTGACCTGTACTCCGGAGGATTTTCGCCCTCTCATCGAAAAGGGTATGGCCATCAAGCGGGCGGTCATGGTCAGCCGGCCCATTCCCCACCCCTTTGAAGAGGATTTAAGTTTTCTCTACGGCACCATCTTTATTGGGCCGCCGCTGGGCGAGGGGGCACATAGCCGCAACGTCTGTATCTTTGCCGAAGGCGAGGTGGATCGCTGTCCGACTGGTACGGGCGTCGGTGGTCGCCTGGCCATTCACTATGCGCGGGGCGAGGTTGGCCTCAACGAGCCCATCGTCATCGAGAGCATTATCGGCACCTGCTTCACCGGGCGCATCGTTGAAACCACGACCTTTGGCCCTTATCCTGCCATTATCCCAGAAGTAGAAGGCACGGCCTACATTACCGGCCGCCACGAATTCTTGATTGACCCCGCTGACCCGCTACGGGAGGGATTTATTCTTCGCTAATGCACCGGTGAACGAGTTTGCGAATATACCATCATAGTCCAATAGGGATGAGAGAACGATGAGAACTCTGGAAGCAGCAGCCGACATTGCCACGTCTATGGGCTTGACACAAGAAGAGATGCTTCAGCAAGCCATGGTTACCTTCCTAATCGAAAAGAAGAGACGTCTGATGCAAGACAGGTTGGAGATCATGGCTCGCTACGGCGTATCTTCCCTCGAGGAATTGGAGGAACGGATCGCCAGCGGAGACGTAGCGGAACACCCGACCTGGGAAGATCTGATCGTGGCCGAGAACCTGACGGCGAAGGTGGCTGAGCTTGACCGATATCTCCAGCGTCTACGATAGCCTGGCACGTGTGGCCCTTGCCTAGTTCAGCGACGTGATTGTGAGCAGTGAACTGATCTTGCTGCCCAGCGATGAATCTGGCAAGTTGCGTCTGGCTGTCATAGATGGTTCGCTCATTGATATCTGGCTATCGGTAACGGGGCGTTATTCGTATCATTGGGAACGGCGCGTCACCAAAGGCGACCTCTATCGCCACGACAATGCTCCTCACGCCAGATGGCGGCATTTGGCCACTTTTCCCAAGCACTTTCACGAAGGAACCAACGATACAGCCGTGGAAAGTCGCATCAGCGACGACCCGGAAACAGCTATCCGAGAGTTTTTGACCTTTGTTCGCCATAAGCTGCTCGATGAGTGGCGACCAACAAAAGGAGGTTAAAATGGATCTGGTCATCAAAAACGGTACGATTGTCACTGCCACCGAGAGTTATCAAGCCGACATCGGGGTGGACGGTGAGACGATCGCCCTTATCGGGCGCGATCTGTCGGGCGATGAGATCATTGACGCCAGTGGCATGTACGTCATGCCCGGCGGAGTTGATCCCCACACCCACATGGAGTTGCCTTTCATGGGCAGCGTCTCGGCCGACGATTTCCGCACCGGGACCATCGCTGCTGCTTGCGGTGGCACCACCACCATCATTGACTTTGCCATCCAGGGTGAGGGGCAGACTCTGCGGGAGGCGCTGGACATTTGGCTGAAGAAGGCTGAAGGCAAGGCGTCTATTGACTACGGGATGCACGTGGCCATTGGGGCCATGGACGACGAGCGCATGGCCGAGATGGGCGACATGGTGGACATCGGGGTGCCCAGCTTTAAAATCTTTATGGCCTACAAGGGCAGCTTTATGGTAGACGACGAGACCCTGTTCCGCTCGTTGCTCAGGGCCAAGGAGATCGGGGGGCTGATCACCGTCCACGCCGAGAACGGCGACGTGCTCAATTACCTGATCAACAAGCACGTGGCTGAAGGTAAGAAGGAACCCATCTGGCACGCCCTGAGCCATCCGCCCGAGGCCGAGGCCGAAGCCACCCATCGGGGCATCGTCATGGCCGGGATGACCGGTGCGCCCATCTACTTCGTCCACATGAGCTGCGCCGATGCTTTGGAGGCGCTCAAGGCCGGACGAGCCAAGGGTTTCAAGATCTACGGCGAGACCTGCCCTCAGTACCTGATGTTCTCGATGGAGAAGTACGAGGAGCCCGACTTTGAGGGAGCCAAGTATGTCATGTCGCCTCCACTGCGGGAGAAGGGGAACTCGGAGGCGCTGTGGAAAGGGCTGGCCAGCGGCGATCTCCAGTCGGTGGGCACTGACCACTGCCCCTTCAACTTTGTCGGCCAGAAGGACATGGGCAAGGACAACTTTGCCGCTATCCCCA
>SOHZ01000608.1 GCA_004377365.1 Anaerolineales bacterium
TGAGACGGTTAGGTTAGGTTGATTAACCTCTCCCTATTAAATACCTACTCCGAAAAATAGCAGGCTGGGCTCCCACGCCCGATTTCCGGCGGCCCTTCGGCCGCGCTCGGGATAGGCGTGGGAGCCGCCTCTGCTGAATTTTCGGATAGGCTCCAAAGCAAAGTTTCGTAGCCTCATGCCTGCCCAAGCAAGATATAGAAGTGATGCGTAGAAAGAGGGGTGTAAAATGAAGAAGTTGATTAACAAGCCAGAAGATGTGGTCAAAGAAGAACTGGAAGGCCTGGCCTTGGCTTACCCGGACCTGATCAAGGTCCACTTTGAGCCTGACTTTGTCTACCGGGCTGATGCTCCGGTTAAGGGCAAGGTGGCTATCGTCTCCGGCGGCGGCAGCGGCCACGAGCCCATGCACGGCGGCCTGGTGGGCGTAGGGATGCTAAGTGCTGCCTGCCCCGGTCAGGTCTTCACCTCACCTACCCCGGACCAGATGTTGGAGGCCACCAAGATGGTTGATGGCGGGGCAGGGGTGTTACACATCGTCAAGAACTATACCGGCGACGTCATGAACTTTGAGATGGCAGCCGACATGGCCCGCGACGAGGGCCTCAAGGTGTTGAGCATTCTGATAGATGACGACGCGGCGGTGAAGGATAGCACGTGGACCGCCGGCCGGCGCGGCGTGGGCACCACGGTGCTGGCGGAGAAGATCTGCGGCGCGGCGGCGGAGAAGGGCTACGATCTGGATAAGGTAGCCGACCTATGCCGTAAGGTCAACATCAACGGCCGCAGCATGGGCATGGCCCTCACCTCCTGCACTACTCCCATGGCTGGCAAGCCCACCTTCGATCTGCCCGAGGACGAAATGGAGATCGGCATCGGCATCCACGGCGAGCCGGGCCGGAAGCGGATGAAGCTACAGACCGCCGACGAGATCACTGAGATGCTGGCCCTGGGCGTCATTGATGACCCGGCCTACAGCAGGACTATCCGCGAGTGGGATGAGGGCAAGGGTGAGTGGGTCGAGGTCGAGCTGGTAGATCCGCCGTTTGAGGCGGGCGATCAGGTGTTGGCCTTCGTCAACAACATGGGCGGCACCGCGGCCATCGAGCTCCCTATCGTCTACCGCAAGCTGCACGAAATCTGCGAGAAGAAGGGGCTAAAGATCGTCCGCAATCTCATTGGCGCGTACATCACCTCCCTGGAGATGCAGGGCTGCTCCATCACCTTGCTCAAGATGGACGATGAGCTCCTCGAGCTTTGGGACGCTCCAGTCAAGACCATTGGCCTGCGTTGGGGGATGTAATTCTGGCTGATAGCTGATAGCCGATAGTGAAGGAGGGAATGTTCTTCAAAAATGATTACTAAGAGTCAGGTCCTGAAGTGGCTTGAGGCTACGGCTGCGATGATCGAAGAGAACAGGCAGTATCTCACCGAGCTGGACTCGCCCATCGGCGACGCCGATCATGGCATCAACATGGATCGAGGCTTCAAGAAGGTGATGAGCAAGCTGCCTGGTGTGGAGGATAAAGATATTGGTACCATTCTCAAGACGTCAGGGATGGCCCTCGTCACCAGTGTCGGTGGGGCGGGAGGCCCTTTATATGGCACCTTCCTCATGGATGCAGGGAAGGCTGTGACAGGCAAGGAGGAGCTCTCCAATGATGACCTGGTCGCTCTTCTCGACGCCGGCTTGAAGGGGGTCATTAGGATAGGGAAAACCAACCTGGAGGACAAAACGATGGTTGATGCCCTCCACCCCGCCTTGGAGGCGCTCAAGAAGGCCGTTGCCGATGGCAAGGATACCGGAGAGGCCCTCCACCTAATGACAGATGCCGCCCATGAGGGGATGAAGGACACCATCCCTATGCTGGCCAGGAAGGGCCGCGCCAGCTACTTGGGAGAGCGCAGCATTGGTCACCAGGACCCAGGGGCGACCTCTTCTTACCTGCTCCTGAAGACGTTGACAGAGACCATTGAGGCCGACCCATCAGCCTAGCGCGTCCGAGTTATCCTTCACATTGCGATGCAGATCATCGTGGTTTTTGCACGACGGCCTTTGAGAGGGGGTGATAGAGGGGAAAAAACGCAGAACCGAATTATTCTGTAGTCAACTAAAATCCCACTAGAGAAGGAGTGATAAGTACTATGGCAAAGAAATACGCAGCAGCAGTGGACCAGGGTACGACCAGTACCCGCTTTATGATCTTTGACCACGCAGGGCAGGTGGCCGGCGTGGATCAGATGGAGCATGAGCAAATTTACCCGCAAGCTGGCTGGGTCGAGCATGACCCAATGGAGATCTGGGCTCGCACCCAGGACGTGGTCAAGGGCGGGCTGGAAAAGTCAGGGGTCAAGGCCGAGGAGATCGCCTCCGTCGGCGTGACCAACCAGCGCGAGACCACCGTCGTGTGGGACAAGAACACCGGCAAGCCCTACTACAATGCCATCGTCTGGCAGTGCACCCGCACCAAGGACATCTGCGACGCGCTGGCCGCGGACGGCGGCCAGGATCGCTTCCGTGCCAAGGTCGGTTTGCCTCTGGCCACCTACTTCTCCGGGCCCAAGATCAAGTGGATCCTGGACAACGTGGATGGCGTCCGCGCGGCGGCCGAGAAGGGCGATGCCATCTTTGGCAACATTGACACCTGGGAGATCTGGTGGCTGACCGGCGGCCCCAAGGGTGGCGCGCACGTGACCGACGTCACCAACGCCAGCCGCACCATGCTCATGAACCTGGAGACCCTGGACTGGGATCAGGAGATCCTGGACATCATGGGCATCCCGCGCCAGATGTTGCCGGAGGTCCGCCCCTCCAGCGATCCCAAGGTCTGGGGCTACACGCCCAAGGATGGACCGTTTGGCGTATCCATCCCTGTGTGCGGTGACCTGGGCGACCAGCAGGCTGCCCTGGTGGGCCAGACCTGCTACAGCCCCGGTGAGGCCAAGAACACCTACGGCACTGGCTGCTTCATGTTGCTCAACACTGGCACTAAGCCCGTGCCCAGCAAGAGCGGCCTGTTGACCACTCTGGGCTACAAGTTCGGTGACGCGCCGGCCGTCTACGCTCTGGAGGGCTCTATCGCCATCACCGGCGCGCTGGTGCAGTGGCTGCGCGATAACCTCAACTTCTTCGAGAAGTCGTCGCAGGTCGAAGCTCTGGCCAACACCGTTGAGGACAACGGCGGTATCTACTTCGTGCCTGCCTTCTCCGGCCTCTTCGCGCCCTACTGGAAGAGCGACGCCCGAGGCGTGGTCGTTGGCCTGACCCGCTTCGTCAACAAGGGGCACTTTGCCCGCGCCGCGCTGGAGGCCACCGCCTACCAGACCCGCGAGGTGCTGGACGCGATGAACAAGGACTCCGGCGTGAAGCTGGCGGCTCTCAAGGTGGACGGCGGCATGGTCTTCAACGAGACTCTGATGCAGTTCCAGGCCGACATCCTGGGCGTGCCCGTCGTTCGCCCGACGGTGGCCGAGACCACCGCCTTGGGCGCGGCCTACGCCTCTGGCCTGGCCGTCGGCTTCTGGGCGAATACCGACGAGATGCGCGAGAACTGGGGCATTGACAAGACCTGGGAGCCCAAGATGGACGCCGAGATCCGCGAAAAGCTCCACAAGGGGTGGCTCAAGGCCGTCACCCGCACTTTCGATTGGGTGTAGTAAAAACGTCTACGCCTGAGCATGTTCCCTGCTGACGAATAACGGGAAAGGGGGGAATTGGGAGAGCCTCTTCAGCTTCCTTAGTTCCCCCTTTGCTAGTGCCTTGTTAAGATTATTGTGACGGCTTGTGATTCTGAGGAGTGAGCCGAAGCCCTGAGCAAAGCGAAGGGGAAGCAATCTCAGATGAGCGACAATGAGATTGCTTCGTCACTTCGTTCCTCGCAATGACAGGGTGAGTAGTTACCTACTATGCAGAGAACGAGATTCTTCACTTCCGCAGAGTTCATCCTGAACGAAGTGAAGGGCTCCGGCTCAGAATGACAGCACATCAATTCAAGGTTGACAGAGCACTAGTTGGAGGAGTCTGAAGCAGGAGTGACGAATAAAGTCAGGGAGAAAAGTGCATATCATAGTTTGCCTTAAACAGATTATTGACCCAGAGATCGCCCCTAGTGAGTTCCAGATTGATCCGGTCCGTAAAGAGCAAATTCGGGGGAAGCACGCCCTGGTTATCAGCACCTTCGATGAGCACGCCCTCGAGGTGGCCGTGCAGGTCAAGGAAAAAACGGGTGGAAAGGTCACCGCTTTGACCATCGCCGGAGAAGAAGGAGTTCGAACTTTGCGTGATGCCCTGGCCATAGGCGCGGACGAAGCTGTACTCCTCTCTGATCCCACCTTCTTTGACTCTGACTCCTTTGGGAAAGCTCGTATCCTGGCAGCGGCCCTTCGAAAGCTCGATGAGTTCGATGCGGTGCTGTGCGGCAGACAAGCAGGAGATGTAGAACTGGGTGTCACTGGGCCGTTCCTGGCGGAGGAGCTCGGCCTTCCCTGCATCGCTTTGGTGGCCAACATTGAGCCCGACAGCGACAAAGTACGCCTGAGACGACCAATGGAAAACGGGTATGAAATCCTAGAAGTCCCCTTACCTTTCCTGGCCACCATCACTAACGATGAAAGCAATGTGCCGCGCCTGCCCACCGTCCGGGCTATCAGGAAAGCGGTAAGGACATCGGTTCCTGTCTGGACGGCTGAGGAGATAGGGATAGAGGCCAAGCCAGAGGAGACCAAAATCGAGATGCAAGAGCTGTTTATCCCCAAGCGAGAAATACGATGCGAATTCATCGAGGATGGATCTGACAAGGAGAAAGGGGAAAGCTTGGCTCTGCGGCTTAGGGAACTGAAGCTCATCTAGGAGGAGGTAGGATGACAAAGATCTTGGTATTCTCCTTAGTCTCGGCTGAGGGACTTTCTCGCTCAGGTCTGGAGCTTGTGGCGGCGGCTGGGCAGTTGAGGGAAAAGCTGGGAGATGGGATCGTCCAGGTCGCGCTTTTGGGGCCAGATGCGGAAAGCTACGGTGAGATGCTGATCTACCACGGGGCTGACGAGGTCTTTGTCGCCAGTAGCCCCGAGCTAAAAGGCTACAAGACAGACTTTATACTAGCAGTGTTGGAAATGGCTACCAGGCGGATATCTCCTGAAGTGATCCTCTTCCCAGCCGATGCAGTGGGGGGAGAAATCGCCCCTCGGCTCGCCTATCGGTTAGAAACTGGAATCGTCACGGATTGTGTAGGGTTTGAAGTGAACACCGAGTCTGGGCATATCCACTGGCTCCGGCCTGTGTACGGGGGCAAGGCCATGACCTTCATGGTGGCTAGGGGCCCTGTACAGATAGCGACGTTCCGGCAGCGGGCCTTTGAACCTTTGCCTGAGGATTCCTCGCGCCGAGGGAAGGTGCAGGCTTTGGAAGTTGAACTGGAACCCGCGTTGGATCGGGTTTCGCTGGTAGAGGAGATACGAGAGAAAGTTGAAGGGATCAGCCTGGATGAGGCCGAAATCGTCATCGGTGGGGGAAGGGGCATTGGAGGGCCAGAGGGATTCCCTGGGTTGGAGACCTTGGCACAGATTTTGGAAGGTGCTGTGGGCTCCTCACGCCCCCCTGCAGATTCAGGATGGGTGCCCCACGGTAAGCTCATCGGCCAGACGGGGAAGATCCTGAGTCCCAATCTCTACATCGCCATAGGTATCTCTGGCGCTCCTCAGCACATGGCGGGCATCTCTTCGGCCAAGACCATCATAGCTATCAACAAGGACGAGGACGCGCCCATCTTTAAAGTGGCCCACCTGGGCGTTGTGGGCAACTGGCGACAGGTCATCCCGGCGCTGATCCAGGCCTGCCGTGAGTTGGTGGGCGACTGAACAAAAAACAGGAGGGAAACAATGGAACTAGAGACACAAGTGGTTGTGATCGGTGGTGGGGCGACCGGGACGGCTGTGCTGCGCGACCTGACTATGCGAGGTCTCCAGGCCGTGCTATTCGAGCGAGGTAATCTCTCCGAAGGTACAACCGGCAACTTTCACGGGCTGCTGCACAGTGGCGGTCGCTATGCGGTGAAAGACAAACCCGCAGCCGTGGAATGCATTGAAGAGAATCGGATCCTGCGTCGCATCGCCCCGCAGGCGATTGAAGACACGGGTGGCTTCTTCGTCGTGCTCGACGACTCTGACGAGGAATTTCTGCCTACTTTCTTGGAAGGCTGCGCGGAGGTAGACATCCCGACTGAAGTGCTCTCCGGCGCAGAGGCGCTGCGCGAGGAGCCCGAGTTGTCACCCAAGACCCGTTATGCGGTGACTGTGCCAGACGGCAGCATTGACGGCTGGGACCTGTGCACGGGCAGCGTCGCTTCGGCCAAAGAGTACGGTGCGCGCGTTTTCCTTTACACCCCCGTGACGGCCATCTTACGCGAGGGCGATCGGGTCGTCGGCGTCAAGGCGGTAGACCAGACCTGCGGCGACGAGTACATTGTCCACGCTGACTATGTGATCAATGCCACCGGCCCGTGGACGGATAAGGTCACGGACCTGGCCGACATTAGAGTCCCCATGGTCCTTAGCAAAGGCACGATGGTCGTCCTGGATAGCCGCCCTGTGAAGCGAGCCATTAACCGCTGCCGCTATCCATCGGATGGCGACATCATCGTACCCGTGGGTACCACCATTGTGTTGGGCACCACCTCCGTAACTGTCGAGGACCCCGACAGCTTTGCCATCGAGGAATGGGAAGTGGACAAGATGCTGGATGAATGCATCCAAATGGTGCCTATGATCGAGGATATGCGCCTGCAGCGCTCTTACGCTGCCGTCCGTCCACTGTATGAGCCTCCTGTGGATGAGGAAGCAGAAGAAGGAAGAGAAGTTAGCCGTGCCTTCTACGTTCTCGACCATGAGAAGTTGGATGGCGTGGGTGGTCTCATTACCATCACCGGCGGCAAACTGACCACCAGCCGTTTGATGGCTGGGAAAACGGTTGACTTGGTCTGTGCCAAGATGGGGATTGACGCCCCCTGTCGCACCCACCTGGAGCCATTGCCCACAGGGGATTGATATCGGCTGGAGCGCCTTGAGGTCTGTCTGGCTAAAGGAGCACGACAGGCTTACGCTGCCGGGTAGGTAAACCTTTCATCGCTGACCAGGGCCTTGCATCAGCGCAGAGGGTGGCTTGTTCCGCAAACTGCCCATAAGCTGGCAGCCGTCACCTTTTGACCAGGACCCGCTTTCGGAGAGTCAAGATAAACGGCATGGTTCACGAGTAACCTGAATGTACCTTGACAATTTAAGTTTGGTGAAGG
>SOHZ01000359.1 GCA_004377365.1 Anaerolineales bacterium
CATGAACTGAGGCCCAGTCGCATCATATTGGCAAGTATAGTCGAAGGCGTTTATGATAGCGACCCTCTCCAGAATCCGCAAGCGCGTCTCTTCCGGGAGATTGAGCCGGGCAACATCGCCCAGGTAGAGCGGATGTTGTCAGGTTCCCACGGCGTTGACGTGACGGGGGGGATGTTGACCAAGGTACGGGAGATGTATGCCCTGGTTCGAAGCCAGCCCTCCCTCAGCGTGCATCTGATCTCAGGCCAGCGAGAGAGACTGATCGAGAAGGCGCTGTTGGGCCAGGCCTTTGGCGAGGGTACGCTTATCCGCTGACGGGGGCATGGCACATTTTTGATGGGTGAAGGCTTCGGTTGTGAACTGATCTCCGACGAGACACCGTTCTCCGCTTGCCATATTTGGCTGAAAGGAGTATAATTCCTGTACCGCAACAGTGGTAAAAGTCCCTTTGGAAGCCCTTCGCCAATGAAGCCAAAGGAGTGGAAAGGAACAGTTTAATGCTAACAGCGATTTCTTTTGTAGTCGTCCTCAGCTTGCTGGTTTTTGTGCACGAACTGGGTCATTTTGTCGTGGCCAAACGGGCTGGCGTAAAGGTCGAGGAGTTCGGCTTTGGCTATCCCTTGCCCAATGGTTTGCTGACCATCACCCTTTTCAGGCGCGGCGAGACAACTTATACCCTTAACCCCATCCCCTTTGGCGGTTTCACGCGCATGGCAGGCGAGGAAGACCCAGATGTAGAGCGCAGTCTAGCCAGCAAAAGAAAGTTGGTGCGCATCGGCGTTTTATCGGCGGGCTCCGTGATGAACGTCCTCCTGGGCATCGTCTTCTTCGCCCTCTGCTTTATGTGGGGTTGGCCTGAGCCCGTCGAGTTCAAAAATGTCATAATTACGGGGGTGCGCAGTGGCTCACCGGCGGAACAGGCCGACCTGAAAGTAGGAGACATCGTTGTCAGAGCCGACGGTAAGTACATTGACAACCCCGATGACCTGGTGGCCCACACCCTTACCAAACTGAATCAGGAAATGCTCTTGGTGGTAAAGCGAGAGGGGAAGATAATCCAAGTCCGCGTAACTCCTCGCCTCGATTCAGAGAACATCAGCCGCATCGGCGTGGCCATAGATGCTGCGCCGACTAAATATGGCCTCAAAACCTACCCCTTTGGTAAAGCTATCTTACAGGGCCTGAAACAGGCGATTGGCGTCATCGCACTTACCTTCTACATCCCGGTATTGGTGATTCGTGGTCTGCTCTCTGTTGAGATGGCCAGACCCATCGGGCCGGTAGGGATTGCCCAATTGGCCGGTCAGGCCGTCCAGCAGTCGGTGGAAATCGGCTGGTGGTTCCCTATCTTGAATCTAATGGCCCTACTTAGCACCAGCTTGGCAGTGGCCAACCTGTTGCCCCTGCCGGGCCTGGACGGTGGCCACATATTCTTTGTCATCGTTGAGGCCATCCGTGGCAAACGGATAGACCCCGAAAAAGAAGGAGCCGTCCACCTGATCGGCCTCGCCCTCCTGGTGACTCTGATGATATTCATCACTTATCAGGACATCACCACACCTGTGCAAACTGTGGACTGGACTGGCATGTTCTAACAGACGGTCTCCTATGGCTATCGAATCATCACCTGGGCGAAACCTCATGTCCGCCCTCGCTGCTTGTTGTGAGAAGAGGAATGGACTGGAAAACCATACTTTCGACCTTTGGTCTGATCTTTCTGGCCGAACTGGGCGATAAAACGCAGTTGGCTTGTATTGGCCTGACTTGTAAGGCACGTTCACCGCTGGCTGTTTTCCTGGGGGCGGTGGGGGCACTGGCCGTTGTCACCCTTATAGGAGTGATCTTCGGAGAAGCCCTGACCAATCTCGTCCCGACGGTTTATATTCGGAAAGCATCTGGAATCCTGTTCATGGTCATTGGGGCCGCGATCCTGATATCTGGCTAAGGTCTATTCGCCAGCGCTCTGGTGACGCCAGGGTAGGGAGCAAGGTGGAGAAGGCTAGGGGAGAGGCCCCAGATGTCCCCAAGGGGGAAACCACCAACCTTGGCCAAGGGGAAATGAACCATTAGTGAAGTGCAAAAGGTGTGGCATTAAAGTTCGCCCTGGGCTGACCATCTGCCCGGAATGTGGGGCCCGCTTGTGGGTGAGGGGGAGAAAGGTGCACTGTTTGCACTGCAGTCAGCGAGCCAGTGCCGCTCTCACCATCTGTCCCCACTGTGGTGCCGAACTAAGACATAGTGCATGGCCTCAGGTGCTGAGCTCGGTGGCTGTCCTAGCTGGCCTCGGTTTGGGCCTAGCGCTCACCCCTGTGGTCTCCCGTGGACTGACGGAGGTGAAACTCGCTTCCGGGACGCTTCCTCGGGTAAAGCTCTCGCCGGTGGATTTACCGGGCCTGAGCTTCCTGATTCCGTCCCCTACCCTGACCAGCACGCCCACGGCCACGCCGACCGTGACGCGCCGGCCAACCTACACTCCAACGGCTACCCGAACGGCCACACCTACGGCGACGGCAACGGCCATACCTACCGAGATCGGGTCTCCCACCCCCGAGACGCCTACTCCCACGCCAACGCTGGCCCCCACGGCTACGCCAACCCTCGTCTTTGCCGCGCCTCGCCTGCTCGGACCGGAAGATGGAACGGTCTTTGTCGGAGAGGCAGAGAAGATAGTCTTACGATGGGAGTCGGTGGGTATGCTGGCAGAAGACGAATGGTATGCGGTGAGCCTGCGTTATTTACAGGGTGGTCAGCTTCAGTATAGTGGCAATCGAGTGAAGGAGAACAAATGGCAATTGCCAGTCGAGTTTTTCTTCGCCAAAGCTGACCTGCCTGAGCGGGCCTATCAGTGGGACGTAACCATGATCAGAGTGGAGTCGGGCCCTAAAGGGGAGACGGACACTGACATCAGCCCCAGGAACGAATCTTGGACGTTTTACTGGAAGTGATAAGCATTTGACTTCTGATCGCAAGTATGATATATTTAAGCTCGGAAAGGGTTCCCACAAGCCAATACAGCAAAGCTGTAGTTATGGTTCTGGTGGAAGGCCAACTGAGTCCCAGGGTGGCTAGTGTTGGTGGACCACCATCTATTCGATGAGGTGACAAGATCAGCACCAGAACGCAGCGTGTTAATGAAAGTATCAGGGCCAAAGAAGTCCGGGTCATCGGTATAGAAGGTCAACAGTTAGGGATAATGCCCATCCGTAAAGCTCTGGCTGTTGCCCGGGAGCACGACCTAGATTTGGTCGAAGTTGCCCCCAACGCTGACCCTCCTGTCTGCCGTCTGCTGAACTATGGCAAATACATATACGAGCGCACCAAGAAGGAAAAGGAAGCTAGAAAAGCTCAAAAGGTAAGAGAGATCAAAGAAATTCGCCTGCGCCCCAAGACGGGGGAGCATGACGTAGCCCATAAGGTCCGTGATGCCCGTCGCTTCCTGAAAGAGGGTTGCAAAGTCAAGGTGCGGGTCCGTTTCCGGGGGCGGGAGATCACTCATCCTGAAGTGGCTCGTGATCTATTGGAGCGGATCGCTGCCGATTTAGAGGATGTAAGCCATGTCGAGGAGAAACCCCGTCTGGAGGGACGTACTATGCTTATGATCCTGAGCCCGGGCAACAAGTAGCGGAGGGCACTCTCCGGGGAACGGGGGATGGGGTCACCCCCAATTTGTTTAAATCATATAGCCACAGCAAACTTGGGAGACAAAAAGTTGCCAAAAATTAAAACGCACAAGGCCACAGCCAAGAGATTCAAATATAGCGGCAGGGGCAAACTTATGCGCACGAAGAGCGGCAAAAGCCATCTTCGCCGTAAGAAATCAAAGCGCGTAAAGCGTCTATACGATAAGATGGTCAGGGTTGATACGCCCGCCGAGGTCAAGCGAGTGCGCAAGCTAGCGCCGTACCTCAAGTAGCTGATAGCTGAGTCGGCTGGCCATTTGCCATCGTTCGACTGAGGACTTTGGTGAGCTCAGTCGAACCGCTCACGAACGTCTGCCACCTGCTAAGTCAATAGAAAGAGGAATTGTACAGTGCCTAGAGTAAAGGGAGGACCGCGGGCCCGTCACCGTCACAAGAAAGTTTTGAAGCTCACCAAGGGACAGAGAGGAACAAAGCATGCCCTCTACCGCCGTGCTAACGAGGCCATGCTGAAATCGTTGTGGTATGCTTACCGCGACCGCCGCAATCGCAAGCGCGACTTCAGGCGGCTCTGGATTACCCGTATCAACGCCGCGGCGAGGCTGAACGGGCTATCCTACAGCCGCTTCATGCATGGGCTCGGAAAGGCGGGGGTGGAGATTGACCGTAAGATTTTGGCCGAGCTGGCCGTCAATGACGCTGAGGCCTTCACCAAGCTGGTCGAAGTGGCCCAGGGAGCCCTTTAGAGTCTAACCATTACAGAGAAATCACCGGAATGACTACCTGTCCCTATTTTGTCGCTAAGACACAATAGGGATTTGTTATGCCCATGTTCCTGTACCGCCTGTGCTGCAATAGCGCCACCTGTGCCGCAACAGTGGTAAAAGAGGTGATATCCCCTGCCAGCGACCATTACTAGCACCGCCAACAGAAAAGTGAAATACGTCCGCTCTCTCTACCGGCGACGAGTTCGTCATAGGGAAAGACATTTCGTTATAGAGGGTCTGCATTTGGTGGAGGAAGCTTGGAAGGCCGGAGTTATTCCTGCCCTCGCCTTTTTCACCCCGGACTTGAGTGGCAGCCAGCGGGGCCGCAAGTTGCTGGCAGTGATAGAGGACCTGCCCGGTGAGTGCTTCGTCGTGACGGACAAGGTTATGAGGGCTCTCTCAGATACGGTTTCCCCTCAGGGCATCCTAGCTGTTGTGCCTTTTATAGAATTGCCCCTTCCTGAGAACCCCTGGCTGGTCTTGGTGGTAGACAGAGTGCGCAACCCCGGCAATCTCGGCACCATCCTGCGCTCGGCCGAGGCAGCCGGGGCTAGCCAGGTGATCCTGACGCCGGCCACAGTGGATGTCTACAGCCCCAAGGTGGTGCGAGGGGCTATGGGCGCCCACTTTCACTTGCCGATAGCGACAGGGGTAGGCTGGTCGGAGGTGGCTGAGGCTTTGGAGGACAGGCAAATTCTGTTAGCTGAGGCAAAGGGCGAGAAGATTTATTACGAGGTGGATTGGACGAAGCCATCGGCCCTGATCGTCGGTAGCGAGGCAGAGGGAGCCAGTCAAGAAGCGGAGAGGCTTGCCACTGAGCGGATCGTTATTCCTATGCAGGGCAAGGCCGAGTCGCTCAACGTCGCCGTAGCGTCTGGAGTTATCCTGTTCGAGGCGACACGGCAGCGGAGGACACAAGATGGCAAAGGTGCTGGCTTCAGCGCGCACCGATAACCTCAACGGCCAATTGAGCGTAGACCTGGGCGGCTTTGACGACGTCGGCCAGACGTACCTGGTCGTTAACGGTATGGAGGTAGCGTTCCTCTCCGGGCCCCAAACCCACTGTGGGGATACCGGCCACTCCCATTGTATACACCCCGTCGGTAGAGAAATCCCATTTGCCTACCCTTGGTTTGTAGCCCAAAGTCTGCTTTACAGCCCTGGCTACGGCCTGCACCAGAGGGTGATCCTCGGCCATGACCCAGGCTGGATAGTATTCCTTGCTTTGACACTGGTAGCCGGTGTGGCTGGTGGCGCGATACTCTGTCACTTCCACCTCGGCTTTTACTCCTTCGCGGACGATGATGCTTTGGATCTCGGCCAGAGCTTTGGCCTCGGTTTCCCCCATGGTAAGGCGACGGTCAATGTAGAAAGTGCATCTATCGGGTACGGCGTTGCGGCTGGCAGCCGTGCTCTCAATTTGGGTAATGGAGAGGCTTCCCTGTCCCAGAAAAGCGTCGTCAGCCAGGCGGGGAGCCAGGAGTTCCACGCCAAAGATCAGGCGGGCAGCGGCATAAATAGCGTTCTCACCGTGTTCTGGGGCCGAAGCGTGACAGGAGCGACCTCGGGCCGTTACCTTCAGCTCTATGCGTCCCCGTTGACCACAACTAATCTGCAAGTTTGTGGCCTCGCCTAAGACGACGAGATCAGGTCTCAGCCCTTCCTCCTCGACCAGAACCCGCATGGCCAGTCCCTCGCACGGTTCCTCTTGCACAACCCCGACCACGTAGAGGTCACCCCCAAGCTCGACATCGGCGTCCACGAGCGCCTTGACTCCGTAGACCATCGCTGCCAACGCCCCCTTCATGTCACAAGCTCCCAAGCCATAGAGGACACCTTCTTCTATTTCAGCACCGTAAGGGTCACAGGGCCATAAACCTGGGTCGGTCACGTCTACGGTGTCCATGTGGCCGTTATAGAGAAGCTTGGAGCCGCGGCCGGAGCCGATACGTCCGATCACGTTGCCGATGCGGTCGGTGGTGACTTCAGCAAAGCCTACCCGCTGCATCTCCTCGACCAGGCGTTGAGCCACCTCCCCCTCCTGAGTCGAGGGGCTAGGGGTGCGAACTAGATCCTGAAGGAAGCCGATGAGAGCGTCACGGTCTTGAGAGGAGAGATTGAACATGGTGAACTCTATCCAAGTGCTATCTACTGAGTCAGTGGATTGGTGAACAGATTACCTAGCCGGTTTCCGGCAATCAGTACGCGCCGTTGCCAAGGAGGATCCTAGGGATGGTACGCAGAAAGATTTCAGTGTCCAGGGCCGCTGACCAGTTCTCGATGTAGTAGATGTCCAGAAGAACCATCTCATCGAAGGACAATTCACTGCGACCACTGACCTGCCACAGGCCCGTCATGCCGGGTGAGACCTCCAGACGTTTCTTGTGCCATTCCTCATAATGTTCTACTTCTGTGGGGATAGGGGGGCGAGGGCCAACCAGGCTCATCTCACCTCGTAGCACGTTGTAGAGTTGGAGCATCTCATCTAAACTGGTGCGGCGCAGGAATTTGCCCACTGTTGTACAGCGGGGGTCATGGCGGATCTTGAAGATAGGTCCTTCTGCCTCATTCAGGTCGGTCAGTTTCTGCTGTTCCTCCTCAGCCCCTTCACGCATGGAGCGGAATTTGTATAGGACAAAATGACGTCCTCCTTTGCCCACCCTGATTTGTCTGAACAGAACCGGGCCAGGTGAGTCCAGCTTGATAGTCAGAGCGATGAGAAGCATCAAGGGCGATAAAACGATCAACCCTACCAAAGCGATGGTAAAGTCAATGGCTCGCTTAGTAACCGACTTCCAACCGGTAATGGATATTTCCTTGATCCCAATCATAGGAACGCCGCCCAGGTCGTCAACGTCC
>SOHZ01000418.1 GCA_004377365.1 Anaerolineales bacterium
GCCAGAATGACGCATTTACATTATCACATATAAATCGCCAAAAGTCAACCCCTTGGCTAAATAAGTACTGTTTGACAAATCCTCAAATCTGCTGTATAATTTGCGCAAGGGCTTGCAGTAAAACGCTTGCTGTATACCGTTTGCTGATAAGCGCTTGCCGTACAGCGGTTGTTTCAGATTGCGACACCCAGTTAATCGCATCGGCGACTACTTTTTCAACCGTTTCTGTCGGCACAATCCGCTTGATAGCGTTCAACACCACCGCATTTTCAAATCGTGTGCCTGGTTCCGGCATCCGCAAAGTGATGGCTTTCATCGCAATGCACGCTTAGGGTACCCTCGGTATGTGGAGACGATGGCGGCGACTGTGCTGTTCATCATACCGTCGGTTATTGCTTATCTTTTGGGCCAGAAGCACATTCAGAAGGGCGTCATACCACTCGTCTGAAATAGTCGGTGTCGAACACCCAACCGGATCGCGATGAAGGGCGGTTGGGTTGGCATAAGTCTTGTACTGGGGGCAAGTGACCTTGGGCAATAGGACAATCACAATTCGCGACGTGGCCGAGCAGGCCGGGGTGTCTCAGAGCACGGTCTCCCGTGTGCTGAGTGGCGCGGAGACGCAGATTCCCATTAGCCAGGAAACCCGTGAACGTGTTCAGAGGGTGGCCGAGGAGTTGAGTTATCGTCCCCACCCTGGCGCGCGCGCCCTGAGCGGAAAGGGCACGGGTCTCTTAGGCCTCATCGTGCGCGAGATCAACGATCCCTTTTTTGCTGAGCTTATCGAGGTGGTCAGCAACATGGCAAAGGAGGAGGGCTACGACCTGGTGTTAGGCAGCGCCAAGCGTGACCCGGAGCACGCTCTGGCTCTCAGGGATAGGATGCTCGACCTGAGGTACTGCGATGGACTCTTACTCTGCGGTGATCTTCAAGAATCACCGGAGGATCACACTTTTCTGGCCAAGATGGGAAGGGACCACCGTCTGGTATCTGTGTCTCGTGGCAGCAAACAGCTTGTGGGTAACACTCCGTCTGTGGCTATTGACAACCGTAAGGGAGTGTTTCTGGCACTTGACTATCTGGCCCGGTTGGGACACTGGCGGATTGCCTGCATGAACGCTGGCCGGGTGGGGGACCTGTGGGAGCGCCTGGAGGCCTACAGCGAGTTCATGCGAGACAGGTTTGATGGGGGGCCGGAGGAGTACGTCCAACTGGCCGAGAACAGCTACAAAGGGGGGTATGAGGCCACCAAGTGTTTGCTTTCCCTCCCCACGCCTCCTACGGCGATATTTGCGATGGATGACGTGATGGCCATTGGCGCGCTGGGCGCGGCCATAGACATGGGGTGGGCGGTACCCGGGGATCTGTCCATCGTCGGCTTCGACGATATGGATGTAGGCACCTACATTCGGCCTGCTCTGACCACCATCCGCCAACCGATGGAGGAGATCAGTAGAAAGGCCGTGGAACTGTTATTGAAGATGATAGGCGGGGAAGTGTCTTCTGACCCTTGGCCCCGGTTGTTCCTGGAACCCGAGCTAATAATTCGGGATTCGTGTGGTCCGGCCGCGGACAAATGATCCGTAGGATGGAGGGGCACTGTTGAAGAGAGACGGAGAGCAATCGTGAAAGGGCACGGTGCATTGGTCATCCATCATGGAGACGTGCTTGCCCCAAGTGGGGAGTTTCATTCTTGCGACGTCCTAATCCAGGACGGACGGATCCAGGAGGTAGGTCCTTCCCTTGAAGCGGAAGCGGCGATTGATGCAGCGGGTGGGTATGTTCTTCCTGGTCTGATTGATCTGCATACCCACGGCATACACACAGAATCGGCTGAGAAGGGTGATTTGAGGGAATATGCCCGGATCGAGGCTTCATTTGGGACCACCACATTCTACCCTACCTTTTTTGGTCCCCCTGAGGAAAGCGTACAGCAGATGCAGCGGCATCGCCGGGAGACGGAAGAATTACGGCTGCTTCCACAGATTGGAGGCTTCCGGCTCGAGTCTCCCTACCTGGCTCAGACAGGCGCGGGCGTATCCCAAGACCTTGTGTCGATCGGCCCAGAGACGACAGGGATGCTCCTGGCGGCGGCCGGCGGTCACATCAAGATTTGGGATGTGTCGCCTTGGCGGTAAGAGCGTGATCAACGTGGACATCAATGACCTGGTTTTCCGCAAGATTACCTTGCAGCCAACCTTTGCGGAACCAGCGATCAATTTCCCTGTCTCCAATCGGCTGTTGAGAGACGGGCTGGTCGACGCAATCGCCCTCATCACGCACACGTTCGGGTTCGAGGACGCCAAGAAAATCATGGGCGCAGTGATAGACGGCAGCCAGCCGATCGTCAAGGCCGTGATGCTTCCGAATGGTTAGGGAGCCTACCCGTAGGCTGACTCCGATGGACAGGAACAAGTCAACCCATAGACGTGATAAAGGCCGTGGATGTGACGGTTCCTGGTCTCTGCCCACGAATCGGCTATGAACGATGGCAGATGGGTGGGCGTACCATCCGAATGGTGATGCTGAACATCCGTCAGCCAAAATTTAATCGCTCCCGCCGGATCACAATCCGGCGGCTTCCAGCGTGGACTGTGGTCCACGCCGAGCAAAAGAAGATTCTATAGTATCCAGCTATCAACGATGGAGGAATACCATGAGACCACCTAGCAAAGTTGCACCAGATTGGTGGGACTATACCACCCTGGACAGAGAGATCCTGGACGATGCAGCCAGGTTGACTGCAGATGACCTCTTGCAGCTCTCGCGCCCAGGCTTTACGGTCAAGTTCTACGATACCCTCGAGGACTTTTACCTGGCCGAGGCGTTGGAGTACATCACTACCTGGCGGCAGGCCACGGAAAGCGAGCCGGCCGGCATCTGCGGGCCCATCGGGCCTACCGAACAACTTTCTCTGGTGGCGCGGCTGGTCAATGAGCTGGAGCTCGACCTGCGCCACGCCCACTTCTGGGCCATGGACGAGTGGGTCATAGATGGGAAGGAAGTCCCGGTGACCCATCCGCTGAGCTTTGAGAAAGCGGATCTGGAGTTGTGTTTCCACAGGATTCGCCTCGAGTTGCGCATGCCGGAAGAGAACCTGCATTTTCCCAAGGCCGACCTGACCGAGTATCTGAAGAGTTGGAACAGCGGTGTCCGCTGCGTGGTGATGCAGGGCGGGCAGGGCGAGGTCAAGCACTGGGCGTTCAACGACCCGGTGCGGCGCCAGGGACGTTACAAGGACAATCCGCCCACGCCGGCGGAATATCGTAAGCTCACCACGCGCATTGTGGACCTGCACCCCATCACTCTCATCCAGAATGCGCGCACCTCAGGGGGAGGCGTGGTACAGAACGTGCCCAGCCAGGCGCTCACAGTGGGCCCGGTGGAGACATGGAAGGCGGAAAAGGTTTCCATCTGGCAGGCGGGTAACCATGATAACCCCTTCGGAATGCGGCTCACGACACTAATGATCTCGAAAAAGATCCCTGATAGCGCCGTGCCAATGTCGCTTCTGGCTGACCATCCTAACGTACAGTTCAACTTTTTCCGTGGCGGCATCGGGACTTGCGAGGCTGAGATGCACTAGAGACTGGCGCGCCGTGGTCGGTAGCGCTGGGCAAGTCTACGCATGAGCAGTTGCTGACTTTCGTGGCGGTGGTGAGTGCCCCTAATTGTGGCGACGCTCCGTCACCGATTGGGCCCCCGCGAGTTGACCGACGAATCCTTATCATCGCCAGATTTCCGATTCTGGAGGGCAACGATCAACCATATTGATTCCTTGGCGGCGGACCAAGAGGGGCGCGTATACATGGTCGGCAGTTGGCACCTTCTGCCTGGAGAACCAGGCACCCTGCAGATTGACTGGGATCAGCCCACGAGGGAATTCCATCCGGTGAAACGGGGGCAGTACTTTGCCTGCGTAGATGTATCAAAGTACTTGGGATAGTTCTTGCATGCATTACACCGTACGGCCGGCACACATTCGACCGGCTATGCAAGGGGCGTGGAGTGGCCCCGCCTGGCAACAGGCCGATACTCTAGAAATCGCCAACTTTCGCCCTGAGAGTAGTGACCATCGTCCGCGGACCTATGCCAGACTGCTTCATGACAAAGATGGGCTTTTCGGCATTTTCCTGGTTAAGGACAGGTACGTGCGATGCGTACACACGCACTATATGGATTCAGTCTACGAAGACAGTTGTGTAGAGTTTTTCGTACAACCCAAGGCGGACCGGGGATATTTCAACTTTGAGTTCAACTGTGGCGGTTCGCTGCTTTGCAGCTATATTGTGGACCCCACGCGAGTCCCCAACGGTTTCAAGGATTTCACTCCTCTTCCAGAAGAAGATGGGAAACAGGTGGCTATATACCACTCAATGCCGCAGATTGTCGAACCGGAGATTATTGTGCCAACGGAGTGGCTATTAGAGTTCTTCATTCCCTTCGCTTTACTGGAAAAGTATGTGGGTCCGGTTGGCCATGTGTACAACCAAGAGTGGCGCGCAAATTTCTATAAATGCGCTGATGATACCTCCCACCCGCACTGGGCGTCTTGGGCACCAGTTGATGAGTTGAATTTTCATCTTCCTCACTGTTTCGGAACAATTAGGTTTGAATGATCAACAAGGGGGGTTTTGAGCATCATCGTTGAGCCGCGTGCACAGCCAGGCCCGTTGTTACTTCGGCTGTGGGGCGGGCGCCTTGGCAATTGTCTGGCCTGCTCCTAGAGCTACGGATCTATATCACGCTCAGGGGCAGTGTACCTCTCGGTAGCTGATACGACTGATGTGAGTTACGCTTTGGCTTCGACGGCGGTCGTGTTGGCCATCGTACCGCCCATAGTCTTCGCTCTCGTTTTCCGCAACTATATTACCAGCGGCCTCAGTATGGCCTTTGGCAAGTGATCACTGCCTCAGCGGACGGTTTTGAAACACGAATGTCTCGAAGGGACGAATGGCACGAGTTTGGAAGTTGGAGGTTGGAGGTTGGAGGTTGGAAGTGATAGGGCAATGTTCGTGAAATTCGGCCATTCGCGCTGCCTGTACCGCAATAGTGGTGTTCGTGATTCGAAACCTTTGCGGCATGATTATTGCACGGCCTCCCCAGGTATCAAACTGTTGAGCCAGGCAGCGAGTTGGCCGGTGAGGTCGCCGTTGGCGGGCAGTTGCACCAAGCGAATGTGCTTGCGCTCTAGCTCCTTGCGCTGGGCCTCGGGCAGGTCGAACATGACTGCGTAGCCCGGGCGCATGAATTCACCAAAGCGGTTGAGCAACTCGCCAAAGACCAGGTTAAAGTGGGGGTCGCTGTGACTCCAGCCCAGGTAGAGCACATGAGAGCGACCCAGTTCGGTCTCCAGGAGCTTGATCATCTGCGGCCGTTGCAGAAAGAAGGCCTCGTACTGCTGGCGGGCCAGCACGATCGTGTCTGGCTGATCGAGATCGCCATAGAGCTTGACGATGTTGACAGCGTCCAGCCCACTGCGCATGAACGGAATGTTGCTGTCCCGCACCACGATGTGGACCCGCTTGCCAGCATCTCGATAGGCCCGCTCCAGCAGGTCGTCATAATTGGCGGTCAGCACCAGAGAGATGGGCAGGCGGGCCAGGGCCTGGTGAGCGGCCGTGGGGGACTTGCCGGTGGTGTCCAGATTGTCTTTCAGAAACGTCACCAGGCTGTGCAACCTCTGCTCGTTGATGTAGGCCTGGGCGGCGTCAATCAGGGCCTCGCCAGTGGCCCACTGGGCCGGTGGCAACTCGTAGCCGATGCGCTGGGCCAGTTCGCTGATCAAGCTATACCAGCCCGGCAATCCGGCGCCGATGGAGAGGCCGGCGCCAACGAAGGCAACGACGTTACCCTTGTGGAGGTTGTCCTTGAGGTCTGCGTAAGGATAGGGCTTGTCCATGGTGGCTTCTTCTTTCGTGTTATTCGTGATTCGAAACCCACCGCTGGAATCACTGAAGCACTGAAGAACGCTGAAACCACTGATCAGTGTCCTCATCCCTCCTCAGTGTTTTCAGTGATTCAGATGGGCTCTCGACGCCTTTGTCGTACCTGGCGCGGGCTTCTCGGATGGCACGAGGTTGGTCTGACGAACCAGTCAGTCGCCAGTAGCCCACCGGTCCCAAGGCGCGGTACAAGCGGGCTTTTGATGGTTCGGTCTCGCTTTCGGCCAGAATCTGGTCAATCTCGTCGGGGTACTCGGCATAGTAGCTCAGACAAGTGCATACCTGTCCCACCGAGAGGATGGGCGACATCTCGTCAGCGATCTCCTGGGGGCTGTACCCGGCCTGGGAATAGCCGATGACGGTGTACACGTCAATGGCCGTGCCCCTGATGCCGACACGCCAGCCACCGGGTTCCTGACGCCACTCCAGTTCAGGATAGCGTTCCAGGTCCAGGTGTTGTTTGAGCCAACTCTCGGCCAGGGCATCCAGGGGCTTGCGGCTATGTACGGCCTGGCGTTGCAGAGCAGCGTAAACCTGTTCAGACACCGTGATTGTATGTCCCATAACCAGTTACCTCCAACATCAGCACCTTACACCTCACTGCGTTTCAGGGGGTGATGGCTTGGTCATGCTGAATCTAATCGCTCCCGTTGGGTGTCAATATTTTAAATTACTCTCCTTTGCTCCCAGTGGGTCCGTGCCCCACGACGCCGATCACGGATCGGCTGAGAGCAAAAAAGAAAAGTTCCTAATTGAACGGATCAAGGATGAGCGACCCGCCAATCCGCTTAATCCTGCCCATCCGTTGTTCTCCCCATAAAAAGGCGCCCCGGCCCAGGGACGTTACCCAGGGGCCGGGGCTATTCTGTATTCGCCCGAGCCGACGGGCCCGTAGGCCCGCGACTGCGGCCAGGGACAGGCCGCGCTTTCTCTCAATGCCTCGGTCGCCAAGCCCTAGCCGGGCGACATTTCCGGCGAGCCGCTTGCTCTGGAGAGGAATGAGCCGCCGCCACCCCCACCCGCACACCGTTGTTCCTGTTGCGGTTGTTCGGGTTGTTGTCGTTGCGATACGCACAGCGGGCGTTGTCCTGATTGCGGCACTGTTGCGCCACAGGTTGTTGAAGGAGCCGCCCTGCAACACGCGGCAGTTTCCGGCCGTCCCCGCCACCCGGCGCGAACCAGGCAGCATCCCAATTATACCCCCAAACCCCAAAATTCGCCAGCGGCGACCCGCCTTCGGCGGGATTCAACGGGGCGCTCGCTGCGCTCGCGCCAGAGCTTGCCCTGAGCAATGTCCTGAGCTTGTCGAAGGGCAAAG
>SOHZ01000356.1 GCA_004377365.1 Anaerolineales bacterium
CTGGTGGCTGGACGATCGAGTGGTTGGGCAAATCTGGCGCCATCACCCCCGGCACGACTATCTTGGAAGGTATTCAGGCTGTTGTTTCGACTGATACACAGGTGAATTACAATCCTTTTGGCCGATTCGATAGAATCCTGGATACCAACGGAAACCCCTTGATCGCCGATGTTGGTGTGGTAGTGATCAGCGAAGAGCCGTATGCTGAAGGTGTCGGCGACCGAGCAGACCTGACCCTATTCCAGGCAGATGTCGAATTAATCCACCGCGTTCGCGAGCGCTGCCAGAAATTGATCGTTATCATCATCGCTGGGAGACCGCTCGTACTCACGGATCAGCTTTCTGAGATGGACGCCCTGATCGCCGCCTGGTTGCCTGGCAACGAGGGCGCGGGCGTTGCGGATGTGCTTTTCGGCGATTACCCCTTCAGCGGCAAACTGCCCTATACCTGGCCGCGCAGCAACGACCAATTGCCATTGAATATCAATAATGCTCAAGAAGGAGAGGCCTTGTTCCCCTTCGGCTTTGGGCTGGATAAGTGAGGGAGAAAAACAAAACCGTCTCAGCCAGCAATAACGTCTGGCGAATGCGACTGTATTTCTTCGTATTTATCGGCGGGGGGGGGTTCCTATTTCCATTTTTGAGCCTTTTTTACGAACGTCAGGGGTTAAGCGGCACCCAAATAGGCATACTTGGCACATGCGTGGCTGTCATTTCGCTAGTAGCCGCGCCGCTGTGGAGCCGATGGAGCGACAACATCGACCAGCCATGGCGTCTACTCCAGGTAGCTTTGCTCGGGTCGACTGCCTGCTATCTCTTACTCAGCCAGCGGACCCTATTCTTCTATATGATCCTGTTGGTTTCTCTCGAGGCAGTACTGGCATCAGGAGTCGAGCCGATTTCTACAACTATGGCACTGGGGACGGCAAAGGAATCTGGCGACGCTGGCTTTGGGAGCATACGATTGTGGGGCTCGCTCGGGTGGGCAATCATCGTGCTCATCGCTGGTGGGTTCATCGAGCGAAAAGGGCTTTTCTCAGCGTTCGCGGGGTATGCCGCCCTGATGATCGCAAGCGTGCTGATCCTTCAAAGGCTCTTTGTGAGTTCGTCAGGTTCAATGGCAACGCCACCGCCACGCAAGCATGTTGCCCCAAGGGAATTGCTTGAACAATTAGCGCGCGATCCCGCCATGGTAGGTTTAGCTATTGCACTGGCGATCACTTGGCTGACACGCGTAGGCTTATACCAGTTCGAACCGATCTACATGGATCAGTTGGGCGCCAGCGAAAGCCTGATCGGATTAGCCAGTATGATCGGTGCATTGGTGGAACTCCCAGCCATGTTGTTGGCAGACCATTGGGTAATTCGATACGGCTCTCACAGAGTTCTGGGTTGGATGTGGATCCTGTATGCGCTGTTAGCAGTGGTGATCTTGATCGCCCCAACTATTCCCGTTATTGTGAGCATGCGGGTCATTGATGGCTTCGCTTACAGCTTCTACACCGTGGCATTGCTGGTCTTCCTTAGCGAGCGTGCGCCCTTCGGGCAGGTGGCGACATCTCTGGCACTATATACTTTCACACTACGTGGGCTGACCTCGATCGTGGGTTCTCCCCTGGCCGGTTTCATCTTTGACGCTTTTGGTGCCTACTTTTTGTATGCCTTTTTGCTGCTCGGCAGCCTGCTCGGCTTGGTGGTTTTCCGCTTGATGGTGACAGGCAAGCGGAGCAAGGTAAGGATTTAGATGAAAATCTTAAATTATCGATCACTGGAGCACCAATTATGTCCTTAATCACAGAGATCTTCGAACAACCAGATTGCCTACGAAACTTAATCCAAAATCAACGGTCTACTGCTCTCGAGATCGCCGAGGCTATCCGCAAGCATGATGTTCATCACGTGCTCCTGGCGGCGCGAGGTACATCGGATAACGCCGCGCGTTACGCCAACTATCTTTGGGGCTCGCACAACCGGCTGCAGATAGCGTTGGCTACACCTTCGCTGTTCACATATTATGAAACTCCACCGTTGTTACATCGCACGCTTGTAGTGGGCATCTCGCAGTCGGGAGAATCGCCCGACATTATTAGTGTCCTCGACGAAGGACACCGGCAAGGCTGCCTGACACTAGCTATCACCAACGCCCCTCAATCCCCACTGGCGGAACATGCGGATCTAATCTTTGATATCCAGGCTGGTGAAGAGAAAGCCGTCGCCGCTACGAAGACCTATACTGCCCAGTTAGCTGCTATTGCTATGCTTTCAACAGCACTTTCCGGCGACGAGAAACGTTGGACCGAACTGGAGGAGGTCCCTGCCTGGGTGCAACATATGATCACTCAGAATGA
>SOHZ01000194.1 GCA_004377365.1 Anaerolineales bacterium
CCCGGATGGCCGAATAGTGGACGAAAACATCCTGGCCCTCGTCGGGCGTGATGAAGCCGTAGCCCTTGGCACGGCTGAACCATTTGACAATGCCGGTTTTCCTCTCGGCTTCCATTTTCTCCTCCTTGTTGCTTATCACGGCTGAGCCTGGCGGCAGGCTCAGGTTGAGGGGTATTTCCCCTTCCGTCTCTGTCTGACCGTAGAGAGGTCTTAAAACAAAAGCCGCCAGGCATGGAAGGCCTCGACGGCTTAGATTGAGCAATCTATTTCCGTGTAGAACTTGACACACCTTAGCTTATATTATAGCATTGAACAAAAACAACGTCAAACTAGCTAATACACCACGACATCAATGCCCATTCCTGTACGAGCTCATCCATCCATCTGATTTCAGCGCCTTCTCCGCCTTTCAAATTAGACCAGCGCGCAGGCAATGCGGGCGGCAACGCGGGCGTTGTTGACCAACAAGGCCACGTTGGCTCGCTGGCTGCGGCCAGCGGTGAGCTCGACGATCCGGGCCAGGACGAAGGGGGTGAGGGCCTTGCCAGTGATGCCGGCCGCGTCCGCTTGGCGGATGGCCTCCTCAATGGCCGCTTCCACCTCTTCGCGGGATAGCGCCTCTTCGGCCGGGACGGGCACCGTCACCAGGGTGGCGTGAGTCAGGCCCAGCGCCCGGCGCGCCCGCACGATGGCCGCCACATCCTCCGCTCCCTCCACTCGCACGTCAATGGGCAGCCCGCTCGAACGGGAGTAAAAGGCGGGCAACGTGTCAGTGCCGTAGCCTATTATGGGCACGCCCTGGGTCTCCAGCACCTCCAGGGTGAGCGGTAGGTCCAGAATGGACTTGGCACCGCTACAGACCACCGTGACCGGTGTGCGACCCAGCTCCATCAGGTCGGCTGATACGTCGAAGGGGTGGCCACGGTGCACGCCGCCGATGCCGCCAGTGGCAAAGACTTCAATGCCAGCCTTATGGGCCACGACCATCGTCCCAGCCACCGTGGTCGCGGCGTCCTCACCGCGCCCCACGGCAATGGGCAGGTCGCGGCGGCTGCACTTGCGGACTGCCTGGCGTGGCCGCGTGCCCAGGTAGTCCAGTTCGTCATCGGCCAGCCCAACTGTGATCTGCCCCCCCAGAATGGCAATGGTCGCTGGCACAGCGCCCTCTCCGCGGACGGCCGCTTCCATGGCCCGCGCCGTCTCCAGGTTGGTCGGGTAGGCAAAGCCATGGGTGATCAGCGTGGATTCCAGGGCGACGACGGGCCGCCCCTCGGCCAGCGCCGTTTTTACTTCGGGGTGAAAAACCAGTTCTCCATTCTCCATTCTCCAACCTCCAACTTCCAACCTCCAATCTTCACCGCGTCCGCAGGCGGGGGTCCAGGGCATCGCGCAATCCATCACCCAGCAGGTTGACCGAAAGGACGGTGAGCATGATGGCCAGCCCTGGAGCCATGGTAATCCAGGGTGCCTGGTACATGAAGCCTCGCCCCTCACTCAACATGGCTCCCCATTCAGGCGTAGGGGGTTGGGCCCCCAGGCCGAGGAAACTCAGGGAAGAGGCGTTGAGGATGGCCCAGGCAATGTCCAGCGTGGTCAGGACAACGATGGGGGCCAGGACGTTGGGCAGGACATGCCGGAGCAGGATGCGCCCGTCCCGGCAACCAATGGTGCGGGCCGCCCGCACGTACAGGTTTTTCTTGACTGCCAGGACACTGCCCCGTACCAGCCGCGTGTAACTGGGGATGCCAGCGATGCCCACAGCGATCATGACGTTGAGCAGGCCAGGCCCCAGCAGGGCCACGATGCCCAGAGCCAGGAGGATGCCAGGGAAGGATAGCATCAGGTCCATTACCCTCATGATGAGGCTATCTATCCAACTCCTGTAATAGCCAGCGATCAGGCCCAGAGCCGTCCCCGGCACAGAGGCAATGAGCACGGCCACGACGCCCACCCACAGTGAAACCCGCCCTCCAAAGAGCAAACGGCTGAAAACGTCCCGCCCCAAGAGATCGGTTCCGGCCCAGTGGGCGGCATTGGGAGGCTTCAGTTGCGCCTCTGGAGCCACCGCGAGGGGATCGTGAGGAGCAATCCAGGGGGCAAGGCCGGCTACAAAGACCATGATTGTCAGAGTCAACAGACCTAGCAGAGCCCCCACGTTCCGCCGCAGTCGGCGCCGGGTGACGAAGGGAGGGATTTCTCTGGGCGGTGGCCTCTTACGGGTTGGGATAGGGAAGCGGCGTTTCTTCGTCATCTCACAGCTCGTCGTGGCGGATACGGGGGTCGGCAAAGGCGTAGGAGATGTCTACCAGCAGATTGACCAGGGTATAGGTCACGGCTGCTAACAGAACACCGCCCTGGACTAGCGGGAAATCTTTCCACAGGATGGCGTCAACGATCAAGCGGCCGATGCCCTGCCGTGAGAAAACCGTCTCGGTGACCACGGCACCGCCCAGCAGGAAGCCGAATTGCAGACCCACCACCGTGATGACTGGGATGAGGGCGTTTTTGAGAGCGTGACGGATTAATATCAGGCGCTCACTGAGGCCCTTAGCCCTGGCTGTGGTGATGTACTCTTTGTACAACACTTCTAGCAAGCTGGAACGGACCAGGCGGGCGATGGTCCCAGAGGAGGCAAAGCCCAGCACAACAGCAGGCATGAACAGTTGCTTCAAGCTCCCTTGCCCTGTAGCTGGTAGCCAATGCAATGTCGAAGCGAAGAGCAGGATCAAAAGCAATCCTGACCAGAAGATGGGTACAGACACTCCGGCCACAGCAATGGCCATGCAGGCGTTGTCCAGCCACGAATTGTGGTTCAGGGCGGCCAGTGTCCCCAATCCAGTACCCAGGGTAATGGCTACCAACATGGCCGCCAGGGCCAGTTCGATGGTGCTGGGTAATTGCTCCAGGATAGTCTGCAAAACGGGACGATTGGTGAAGATAGAACGGCCCAGATCGCCGCGTAGGGTGTTGAGCAGGAAACGGCCGTATTGGACGTAAAGAGGATCATCGAGGCTCAATTGGTCTCGCAGGTAGGCGATGGACTCGGCTGACCCTCCCGACTCGGCCAGCATCAGTTCGACCGGGTCGCCGGGCAGAATGTGAGTGGCCAGGAAGACCAGAGTGGTCACACCCCACAGCACGGGGATGGAGGCGAGTAAGCGTTTACCGATAGATTGTAGCACTGACTGTCACACTCTCGTGAACGTTAAATGGTCGGGCGAATGGTAGAAAAGAGAGGTCTGGACAGTTACTCTCACTTTTCCAGGTAAACATCGTATAACCACGGGAACCAGCCGCGCAGATCGTAGCGCAACCCCTTGACTTTGGCGTTGGCAGCGTTTACATTGACGTAATCTCGAATGGGAAGGATCAGGGCTTCGGCCATGATGAGTTGCTGGGTTTCAGCGTACAGTGCTCTGCGCCTGTCCAGATCCAAAGTGCGTGCTCCGTTCTCCAGAAGTTCATCCAGCTTTGGGTCCCTGACCTTGGACCAGTTGAAGCCACTATCGGCGTTACTCGAGTGGAAGAAGGTGCGCAGGATGTCGGGATCACTGCTGGACAAGCTGAAGGGAATAAGGTTGTGCTTTCCCTCGCGGGCTGCCTCCAGCGCCGCTGGGTAGGCGACCACCTGGCTTTCCATTTCGATGCCCACAGTTTTGAGATGCGCTTGTAAGAGTTGAGCCACCTCCGGGATGTATCCCCAGCTCATGAGGTAGGCTTCCAGCTTCAGCGGTTGACCATCCTTCTCGCGTATTCCGTCGCCGTCGCTATCCACCCAGCCCGCTTCCTCCAACAGCGTCTCGGCCTTTGCCGGGTCATACTTGTACATTCCCACCACGCCTTCGTCGTAACCAATGGTGAAAGCGTCGAGGGGGCCGTGGGCCACAGGCGAGTACTCTTTGAAGATGGCTTTGGTGATGGCTTCTTTGTCGGTGGCATAGTTGATGGCCTGGCGGACTTGGAGGTCATCGGTGGGAGCCTTCTCGGTGTTCAGGAAGAACTGGAGCGACTGGCCGGGTATGGCCACCGGCAAAAGGGTGAAAGCGGGATCCTCTGCCAGGCGCTCCGCGTCGTGGGGCGGGATTTCGCCCATCACATCGGCTTCGCCTCCCTCCAGGGCCAGGGCGCGGGTGGCTGGTTCGATGAAGAAGCGGAACTCGATTTCCTCAAGGTCGGCTGGCCCCTGATGGTTAAAGATCGTCGGTGCCCAATTGTAATCGGGGTTGCGCACCAGGGTCAGATGGTCCCTGGGAGAATATTCTTTTATGATGAAAGGGCCTGTGCCTATCTGGTGCAGTTGGTAATCGGCACCCCATTTCTCGACGGCAGTCGGCGAAGCGATGCCCAGGTAGACCTGGCTGGCAGAGTCCAGGAAGGGAGCGTAAGGTTCCTTGAAGTGTACCTGGAGTGTATAGGCGTCAACTATTTCTGTGGACTCGTAAGGCCCCAGCATGAAGACGGCCTTCTGGGACTTTGTCACCGGATCTGCAATGCGATCCAAGTTGAACTTGACTGCCTGGGCGTTGAAGGGGGTGCCATCGTGGAAGACCACGTCATCCCGCAGGTGGAAGGTGTAGGTCAGCCCATCGTCGGAGATTTCCCACGATTCGGCCAGGCCAGGCACAAACTCTCCGTTCAGGTCTTGCCAGACCAAGGTATCGTAGACGCTGGTCAGGGGGATACCCAGCTCGGATGAAGCGTTGACGTGAGGATCAATGCCTGAAGGGGCCAGGGTCAGACCGTAGATCAGTTTGCCTCCCCCAGGCGCAGGCACTTCTGTCGCTGGAGATTCCCCCCCGATAGACGTTGGGACCGCTGTTGGGGGCTCCGAGGTAGGCCCACAGGCTGTAGCGATCAGGATCAGAATCAGGGTCGTGGTAATCAATTTGAGCGATTTGATGGATTTCATTATCCCTCCTTGGACGTTCATGCTTCTACAATTTATTATACCATCCTCTGACTATCCTGGCAATGTCCAACTGCAACTCTGCAACCGTTACACACGGGGGACGCGATTCTATCAAGAGATGATAAAGTCAGATCGTTAGAGGCTGAGAGGGTGGCGAGGAGACAAGATCTTTTCTCTGGAGCGATGATGCAGTCTATTTGGAGTCCAAAGTATCTTGTGATATAATCTCTTTTTAGAGCAGGATTCCAAGGATGGGACAATGTTCGATTTGATAGTGGTCGGCAACTTGGCTTACGATGACATCATCACCCCCTTCGATCGCCGGAAGGGGGTTTTTGGGGGTTCGGTGGCCTACGCCGCCCTGTGCGCTGCCAGGCTAGGTCAGAAAGTCGGCGTGGTCAGCAAAGTCGGCCAGGATTACGATATGAGCGACCTGGCCCCTCTCTCCCAGGCCGGTGTGGACGTGGCTGGGGTGAAGCAAGTTGACGGTGCAACCACCCGCTTTGAGTGTATCTACGACGAGCAGGAGAACCGACAGCAGAGGCTTCTGGGAGCCTGTGCGCCCATCTTGCCCGAGGACATACCCGACCCCTATTTCCAGGCGAAAAAAGTCGCCCTCCTACCCATCTTTGACGAATTGCCCCATCAGACTGTGGCCAGGCTTGCGGCTGGCAAGAGCCTGGTCTGTATGGATCCTCAGGGCTACCTCAGGTCCGTTGGCCGGGGGAAGAGGGCCTGTCCTGAGCGTGGTCGAAGGGTTGTCCAGAAAGCCTGGGACGCCAAAGAGCGTTTTCTCGAAAAGGTGGATGTGCTGGCCACCAGTGTGCCGGAGCTGGAAGCGCTGGCCGGTACCAACGATCCTGGGAAGGCCGTGCGCCTTCTGGCTGGCTACGGGCCGCAAATTGTCCTGGTAACCAGAGAAGGGGGAGCCAGGACTGGCTTCAGTTCTTTCGTCTATTGTGGGGGACGGCTCCACAAAGTCCCTGCCATCTCACCACGAGCCTTCGTGGACCCTGGTGGGGCCGGTGATTCATCGGCCACAGCTTTCTTCATTGAATACGAGAGGACGGGTGATCCATCTTGGTCGGCTCTCTTTGCCTCAGCGGCGGCATCCTTTGTGATGGAGGGATTCGGGGCCAGCAACTTTGGCACTCGAGACCAGGTAATGGGGCGCATAGGGGATTTCGTGGCCGCGCACCCTGGGCAGCCCATCGTACAAGTCGCTGAGAAGTGGCTGGCCGCCGGGTAATCCCGGTGTGATTTGACAAGAGGTAGCGAAAAAGTGTGAAGACCAGCGACTTTGACTACGAATTATCCCAATCCCTCATTGCCCAGACCCCCATTGAGCCTCGTGACGCTTCGCGCCTGATGGTGCTCGACCGGCGGACGGGAACCATCGAGCACCGACATTTCCGAGACATTTTGGATTACTTGCAACCGGGTGACGTCCTGGTCTGCAACGAGAGCCGCGTCATCCCGGCCCGCCTCTACGGTCGTAAGGTGCCCAGCGGGGGCAAGGTAGAACTGCTTCTCATCGCCAAGCGGGGAGAGAACCTGTGGGAGGCACTGGTCAGAGGGCGGAAGGTGAAGGTGAGGACGAGGATAGAGATAGGGGATAGGGGACAAGGGATAGGAGATGAGTTGTCCCCTGTTCCTTATATCGCCGCTGAGGTGGTGGGCGAGACAGAAGCGGGTGGGCGGCTGATTCGATTCGATAGGCCCATCGAATCATTGCTGGATGACCTGGGTGTCACGCCCCTGCCTCCTTACATCCACGAACCGCTTTCAGACGCCGAACGCTATCAGACCATTTATGCCCGCGTGAGGGGCTCGGTGGCCGCTCCCACGGCTGGCCTGCATTTCACCCCTGGACTGATTGACGAAATAGGCCAGAAAGGCGTAGAGTTTGCCTTTGTTGTCCTTCACATTGGCCTGGACACCTTCCGACCGGTCAAAGAAGAGAAAGTGGAAGACCATCGCATCCACACCGAATATTGCCAGTTGCCTTCAGAGGTTGCCGATCAACTGAATCGCGCCAAAGCCGAGGGGCGACGCATCATTGCCGTAGGCACCACCTCGGTCAGAGTTCTGGAGACGGCAGCCCAAGGAGGGAAACAACAGGCCGATGATTCTGCTTCCTTAGCCACCAGTCTACTGGTCCCCTATTCCGGCTGGACTGACCTTTTCATCTATCCAGGCTACCAGTTCCGCGCTGTGGACGTTCTCCTCACCAACTTTCACCTACCACGTTCAACGCTATTGTTGCTCGTGGCAGCTTTTGCCGGCAAAGACACAATTGACAGAGCCTACCAAGAGGCAATCCAGGAGGAATATCGCTTTTATAGCTTT
>SOHZ01000343.1 GCA_004377365.1 Anaerolineales bacterium
CGCCCCCCGCGGGGGGGGGCCCCCCCCACAACTGCTGGGATTGGTGATACGGCCCCGCCGGGTTAGTCTGTAACCCAGGCCTTATCCAGGACGAGCAGCGCATCCGAGCGAGGCACCCAGCCCTGGACCCGATCCCTCTGGGCAAAGATTTCGACGGGGTTGTAGAGGAAGAGCCACGGGACCTCTTCAACGATGATCTTTACCGCCGTGGCGTAATACTCTTTCCGTTTCTCTGGGTCCACATCCCTGGACCCTGCTACGATAGCTGCATCTACCTCGGCATTAGCATAGCCAGTGTAGTAGCAACCGCGCGCGACATCACCATAGCCGGTTTCCCCCTCGGGACCCAGCAGATTGCAACTGTAGCGGTCGGAATAGAACTGTTTGGATAGTATGCCGTCGGCATCCGCCTCCGAGTTGCCCCAGGAAGTCAAGAAAGTCTGACTGAAACCTGGCTCGTACTTGGCGTAGAGGGCGGGTTTTTCCATGATGTTGACGTTGGCCTTGATCCCCACCGCGCTGAGCTGGCCGGCCAGAACCTCGGCGATTTCTTTGAAAGGAGGCTGCGTGTCGAGTTCCATCTCGAAACCGTCGGGATAGCCAGCTTCGGCCAGCAAGCTCTTGGCCTTGTCGGGGTCGTAGCTGTAGACCGGCGTGGCAGTGTAGCCGAAACACTCCGGCAACAGCGGGTTGTCAATCCGTCTGGCCAAGCCGTTCAGCACGCTCTCGATGATGGCCTCGACGTCAACGGCATAATTCATGGCCTGTCGCACCCGCACGTCATCGAAGGGTTCCATGTTCACGTTCAGGCCGAGGTAGTAGGCACGGGTGCCAGGCACCGTCACGGCCTCAACACCTTCCGGTGCTTGGTCAACATAGTCGGGTGGCACAACGGCGATGATATCAACGTCGCCTGCCTCCAGAGCGGCTATACGGGTCGCCGTCTCTGGGATAGGTGTAAAGATGACCGTCTTGATTTTGGGTGAGCCGCCCCAATAGTCGCGGTTGGCTTCAAACACTACCCGCTCATCTTTGACCCACTCCACGAACTTGAAGGGACCGGTGCCGACGGGGTTACTGGCAAACCCTTCCGCCCCGACTTTAGTAAAGTACTCTTCATCGGTCATGTGCCAGAGGACGATTCTGGTCATAAAGGCCGCGTAGGGTTCCTTGGTGACCAAGTCCACGGTGTAGTCATCTACGACCTCGACCCTGTCCACGTACTTTCCCGTAGGAAACTGCGAGTCATCTTCGACCAGCCGGCCGAGAGTGAACTTGACGTCGTTGGCTTTAAAGTCGTTCCCATTGTGGAACTTTACTCCCTGACGCAGGTGGAAGCGCCAGGTAAGTTCATCTGGGTTCTCGTAGGAAGTGGCCAGCCAGGGAACGATCTTCATGTTGTTGTCTCTATGGTAGAGACTGTCAAACATCACGCGTAGGACATCCTGTGCCTGACGTCCCTTGAGGTACTTGGGGTCAAGAGCATTGGTATCTGCCGTCTCCGAGATAATGATCTGACCCGTCGGCTCAGGTACCACCATCAGCTCTGCCGCCTCCTCAGCACCGGGGATGAATAGTTTCCAGCCAGGCTGAATCAGGCTGGGGTTATCTATCCGGGCAAAGGTGGCATCTTCTTCGTGCTTGGCATTGGTGGCAGCGGCAATAGCCTTGTAGGCGGTTCCGTTGCCAAGATACTTCTCTGCGATAGCCCACAGGCTGTCGTCTTTCTGTACGGTGTAGCTCTCGCCCTCCTGGGCTGGCGGCGCAGCACTGACTACGCCTGGTACCAGCACCAACAACAAGGCCAAAATCAGCAGTAGATTAACGAACCGTAATTTTCCCATGATTTGTCTCCTCCTTGTGTAGAATATTATAGTGAACGATTAAACAATGGACCGCTCCGTATCCGATAGACCACCTCCTTTCCCTTCAAAGAATCTGGCTCTGGCGAGATCAGAGAGTCTTCAGCAGGTTAATCGCCTCTTTAGGTATACCAGGGACTTCTGTCAACTCCTGAGACAGATTCCGGATATGGCGACGTGTCTCCTCCTCAACCTGTTGAGCATCCCGTCTCTCCAGAGCCTCCAGGATGGCCCGGTGCTCCCGCATCTCCTGGTCCATACGGGCAGGCAACAATTCTTTTTGCCGTAACGTCCCCTCGTATAGTATCACACTGGGAAACCACTTCCATAGCGTCTCCACCAGGCGAATCAGGTACCGACGGCCACTGGCCCGACAAATGGAAAGATGAAATTCGTCGTTCAACTGACGTCGCCGGGCTATCTGATCCTGGCTTGTATACCCTTCTAGCTCTCTAAGGTTCTCTTTCAGCCGCTCCAGTTCCTCGTCCGTGATCAAAGGTGTGGCGAGGCGGACAGCCAAGCTTTCCAGCACCAGGCGGACGGTGCAAATGTCCACGATGTCTTCCGGCGAAAACTCGACCACTTTCACCCCTTTATAGGGGATGCGCTGAGCCAGGCCTTCGGCCACCAGCCGCTTGAGGGCCTCGCGTACCGGCATCTGGCTGACGCCCAACTCCTGGGCCAGCGTCTCCTGACGCAGCCACTGACCTGCCTTCAGCCGGCCGTCAACAATGGCATCGCGCAGTCTCTCGAAAACCACGTCGGTTAGCGGGCGGTGGCTCTGGATTGACTCAAGCTGATCAGACATTTTGGCTTTGCCTGTATTGTCTATAGCTGCCCTCTATTGAGGGTGCAAACCGAATTCGATATAAGATATTTGATATTATATCCTGATATTAGACATTTGTCAAGCGGGCAGACCAGACCGCGCAGCAGAAGAACCTCACAAGGCCCAACGGGTAGCATAGGCCGACCAATTGGCCCCATCCATTGTGGCTGGTCAAAGCAAAAACGGGGCTGGTGGTTCAATTCAGCCTCCAACCCCGCTATATATTGTGGTCTCAGATCATGCGAATTCGCCGCGCAAGCCCAACAGGGCCGTTCCAGCCGCTTGCGTTGTTGACGACCTCCATCACTCGAAAAGGTGACAGGCCACCTTATGATCGGTGGCGACCTCTACGAACTGGGGTTCTTCCTCTCATCCTTCAATGAGGAAAGACAATCACTTTCTAACCAGAGACCTGCCCCTCTTTCCTCTGCTTTTCAAGATAGAAACGCCACTGGCAGAACATATCTTTGGGATGAGGATCAGGAGGGGCGAAAAGGCACTCAACTCGAATGCCATCGTCTACTACCCGAGCGAAGCTTGTAAATTCCCCACGGTGCATTTCCTTGCATACAAACTCGCCCAAACCGCGCTTGAGCCTGGCCTCTTGTGTAGGGCAGGATGGCACAGAGATGATCACTTCATGGTCTGATTCTTGAATCTGATAGCCTACAAGGATGCACCAAGGGAAAAACCTCAGGGCTTTCACAAAACCGTCAAGACCCCTTTCCTGGATATGAAATCGGGAGATCAGATCTGTTGCGGCCATACCAGCGACACGCCCCCACACTTTTTCATTGATTCGCTCCGCTGTTGGCTGGTCAAAGCGCTCGGCCACATGGATAAACCAGAAAGCATCAACGACCTTGTAGTGCCAAAGAAGGAATTCTATATATTCTCTCAGTTCTGGTGCTTCCATTCCCTGGAAAATCTCCATGTCCATGGATTCTTCCCCTTTATATTGTGCCTTGTCAAGAAACCCATCGCGGTAGGAGCGCCGGTTACCCAACAGTCCCTGGCGAACAGACACCGCTGCCAACCGGGACACGCTGAATTTACGCGGCTGGCGCGGTCGGCTTTCCAGGGAATTTTGAGGTTCTACCCCTTGACTTTGCAGCTCATCGGTAGGCGGCCTCGCTGGTTACATAGGCGTGCCTTGCATAGACCCGGAGAACTTTGCCACTTGGGCGACAAGTCTTCCTCTCAAAATGCATACCGATTTTCTTGGCTACACGTTCAGATGCAGCATTCTCTGGGTCAATTAGGGCAATAATGCGTTTCAGGTCCAATTGCTCAAACGCATAGTCCCTGACTGCCGACGCTGCCTCCGTTGCGTACCCCTTTCCCCATGCTGAGGTATGAAAGACGTAGACCAGTTCGTACTCGGATTGACCATCGACGTCTTTGTCAATGAGACCACAATGACCAATCACCTGCCCTGATGTTTTCTCGATCACCGGCCAAAGGTCTGTATTGGTCTCCGCTCCGGAAAGGGCCTCCTCTTCAAACAACTCGCGCGTTTCTGCGAAATCTCGCGGTCCCCCCATGTACAGAGTTACCTCAGGGTCTGACCAAATCTCAGCCAGCGCCTGAGCGTCGAAACTCTGTGATGACCTCAATACCAGTCTCTCGGTCTCGATCTGCATATGCCTTTACCTTCTTCTAAAATGCCTTTCAACCCTGTTGACGGTGCAAGGGCTAAAACAAGAGTACTGTGAGGCGGCCTAACGGGACGCGAAGCGACGCGCTATCATGTCGTTAGGATGCGACTTCCCCCGAATCCCTCGCTATGGCATATGAGATGGACAGCCGCAGCGGGGGTAGCGCATTGTTTCCAAGCAAAGACACCGCCGCCGACCGGCATACCCTGAATTTGCACGCGGCTAGCGCGGTCAAGTGCAGTGAGATGTTTGCGACCCGTTCGCTCGAAATAAGAGCAGGCGACCACCCCAGCGACCATAACTTAGGCGGTGGTTTGGCTCTGGATTGTCAACATTATCTAAGCAAACAGAGGCTCGTGCTCCGTGGCGGAGGCGATGAGCTTTTCTTGTTCGGCTATACTGAGCGGGGTAAAGTCTTCGCAGGCCTGAAGGACAAGCGGTAACAAGTGAATGTCTCCGGCGGTGCATAGGCCAGTTATGTCTTGCGAAAGGACAAAGTCAACCGCCTGTTGGATATCCGCGGGATCAATGAAAGGTTGGTACCACGTGTTGTAGGTCTTGGGCTGCTCACCCCATGGCCCCTTGGCAATGGATTTGATAGTCATGGTGCCCACATCCGCAGCGCGGCACTGCCGAAGAAGTTCTTCAGCGTTTTGCCGGTAGGTGGTGTTACTATACTGAACAAAGTTAATGGGGAACAGGACCGTGTCAAAGTCAAAGCGGCGTAGGGCTTCGAGGAAGATTGCTGGAGCGTCAACAACATGGCCGGTGATACCGATGAAGTGAATCAAACCGGCTTCACGCGCTTCGATGAGAGCCTCCAACGCGCCACCGGGGCGGGTGACTTTGTCCAACTCTTCGAAATTGGTAATGGCGTGAATCTGGTACAGGTCGAAGTAATCAACTTGCAGGCGCTCAAGGGAGCGGCGCAATTCAGCCTCGGCACCAGCTTTTGTGCGTTCCATGGTTTTACAGCCCAAGAAAAACCGATCGCGATCGCGGGCCAGCCAGGGGCCGAGGCGTTCTTCGGCGATGCCATAGGAAGGTGCTACGTCAATATGGTTGACCCCAGCTTTGACAACTTGCTCCATAGCGGCATCGGCCTCGGCTTGATTGACCTGCGAAAAAGCGAACCCTCCAAGAATGGCAACCGTGCTCATATGTCCGGTGCGCCCCAATCGACGAGTTTCCATTTGTACCTCCAAGTGATTGACATTAAGCTAGCCTAACCAGTTATCAGGCCACGATTCTTCATCTAATCCATCCTCCTACTGCGCGTTAGATGGACAGCCGCAGCGGGGGGCAGCGAACTGTTTCCAACCAAAGACACCGCTGCCGGCTGGGACACGCTGAACTTGCGCGCATGACTAGCGCGGTCAGCTCCGGCGCAATGTTACACTTTGATTTTAAGGCAACGTGTGTTATAATATCACTACTTCGGTTCTGGCTTGTACTCGATTCCCGACACCCCTCAGGGGGAAGGCCGGTGCTACTGACCGCCGTGGCAACCTTTACAACTTGAAAACGCTCCTGACGCTTTTGCTCTCTGTGTTACTATTCGCTTTTGCCGCTTGGCAGAAAGGAGTTGTGACTATGATGAGTGTCGTGGCTATTGAATTTGCTGTTCATTTCGCCATTGCGGTCGGGAGTCGGGTACAGGGCAGAACTTGAATATTCGCATAAAGGCAGGGTAACCTGCTTCTTTTTATTTATTTGGGTTGGTTGTGAAATGACCTACTTCCTCTTTCGCCAAGCTGAAGAACGGCCTGCCTTACCTGGTACTCGTTCTATTAACTTCCTGTCGCGCAACCGGTAGAAAACCTCTTTCATCGAATTCTCTGAGGTGATCCCTGTAAGCTCTCTAGCCGTACGATTGTTAATCTCTTCATGAGTCTCTAGGTACTGGAGCACTGCTTCTTCAGGCGATGCCAAGGGTTCATGCCGTATGTAAACGATCACATTATTCTCTCTTTCCTTGATCAACGGCGCTTTCAGCCTAAGTTGCCTCATTGCCTCGAAGGCTGTGTTTAGACCTTCTCCAACATCCTTGTTAGGGGGATTTGGAAACTTGTTGATTAAGCGAACAATAGTGCCGTTTCGAGCGAATTGTTCATCTAGTATGTTTTCCTCTGTAATATGACCTGGTAACCTTCCAGGGCTCTCAACCTCGATACGGTTGTCAAATATTCGAACTTGTATGTCGGAGGCGATACTGTAGTCTCGATGCAGAACAGCGTTCGTAATGATCTCATGCAGTGTCTCTCGGGGGTATCTTATTGGCTCTAGACCTGTTGGGCCGAGTATATGTATACCTTCAACTACTTCAGCGGTCTTCGAGACTGCCTCGTAAACTTGATCATAGAGACAGCCTTCGATAGTCATCGGATCAAAAGATAGCGTTGCCCTACTTCCCTCTGCGTCTCGGGTCTCGTATCGGTAGATTTTCAGTCCACATCGTTTGGGAAGAATCGCCTGTGGCTCTTCCGCGAACAGAAGGACAGCTGCAACGGTAGGCTTTACGTTTCGGACGAGAATCTGTTTCTTTAGCCAAGGTTCGGGCTCAGCGGAGGGAACTACGTCTAGGATGAACTGTAGAAGGACGACAGAGTTTGAAACGAAATCGAGATCAACATCGACAGTCTCCGTTTCAAAAGATGTAACTCCCTTGTCGAGTTCAAGTCGCTTTAGCTGCTCAAGCGTTTGCATTGGGAGATTCTGTGCGCCACGTCGCAGGTAAGCAGTGCCGTTAGACGCCACCTTAATGTCACGAGTTTTACGCACCTCGACTTTCAGAACCAACCCGCTACACCCCTCACATCGAAGAAAAGTGTACGAGAAATACTGGCCAAGTGGAAATAGTTCTTCAAAGACTTGGATGTGGCCGTTTGCGGCTTCTGCATCAGGAAA
>SOHZ01000227.1 GCA_004377365.1 Anaerolineales bacterium
TCCTCCTCAAAATACAATTCTGCAATTGCTTATTATACCTGTTATTGCCAAAGATGTCAATAGACGAATTCGACTAAAGGTGATATAATAACGGGGCCATGTTCTATGGCAGAAGCTGGAGAATTGTCGAGGTCTCATGACACCAGCAGCGACTCATGAAACAAGGAGGTTTCAGGTGACAAAGCGAACAAAGACAGCAGAGTCCGCCAAGGGGATAGATTGGGACAGATGCTATGCCCAACGAACCCAGAGGATGACTAGCTCCATCATCCGCGAGACTCTGAAGATCGCTCAGCAGCCAGAAGTCATCTCTTTTGCCGGCGGCATGCCAGCTTCAGAGTTCTTCCTGGCCCGTGAGATGGAAGAGGCCTGTCGTTACGTCCTGGCCAACGAGGCCCAGAAGGCCCTTCAGTATGGCGTTACCGAAGGCTACCCACCTCTCAAAGCCTATCTGGTGGGCAAAATGCAGGAGTACGGTATTACGGCTGAGGAGGACGACATTCTCATTACTAATGGGTCGCAGCAAGCCCTGGATCTGGTGGGCAGGGTTTTTATTGACCCTGGCGATGTCGTCATCACCGAAGCCCCCACCTATCTGGGGGCCCTCCAAGCCTGGAACGTCTACGGCCCCCGCTACGTCACGGTGCCCCTCGACGATGACGGCATAAGGGTAGACCAATTGGAGGATGTCCTCAAGCGGGAGCAGGTGAAGCTTGTCTACGTCTTGCCCAATTTCCACAACCCGGCTGGAGTGACCCTCAGCCTGGAGCGGAGGAGGAAGCTGGTGGAGATAGCGGCCAGTTGCGGTGTTTGCATCGTTGAGGATGACCCCTATGGTGAGCTACGCTTCGAGGGAGAGGACCTCTCCCCTCTCGTCGCGCTGGACAGAGGGAATGTGCTCTACCTCAGCACTTTTTCCAAAATCCTCTCACCCGGTATTCGCCTGGGCTGGATCACGGCTCCCAAAGAGGTCATCGGCAAGCTGGTTCAGGCCAAGCAGGGAGCCGACCTGCATACCAGCACTTTCGTTCAGATGGTGGCCAACGACGTCTGCCAGCGGGGCCTCCTGCGTCCTCACGTGCTCAAGCTCCGCAAAGTCTACAAAGAGCGCCGAGACACAATGCTGGCTTCGATGGAGAAGTACTTCCCCCCTGGCGTCAGTTGGATCCGTCCCCAGGGTGGACTCTTCCTATGGGTGACGCTGCCGGAACACGTTGATACCACCGAATTCCTGAAAGTGGCCGTGGAGGAGAAAGTGGCTTTTGTGCCTGGCCCTGCTTTCTATCCTGATGGTCGCGGTCGCAATTGTATGCGACTCAGCTTCTCCAATGTCACGCCGGAGGTGATCGAGGAGGGCATCAGACGATTGGGGCAAGCGTTAGTAAGAGAATTCGGATAAGGTGTTGGAGCATGAATGCTAGCGAAACGGACAAAAGAGAGAAAAAAGCTGGGCTAGCCCAGCGGTGGTGGTACACCCTGGCAAGCTACGTGGCAGTCACCAAGCCACCCTCGGTGCTGCTCCTCGTCTTCACTGCTCTGGCCCCCATGGTCATTGCCACCGGGGGGCAGCCTATTTCCCTGCGCCTTTTTCTGGTGGCTATCGTCGCCATCACCCTGGGCTGTGCTGGGGCCAACACCTTGACTTGCTACATTGACAGAGACATTGACGCCTTGATGGAAAGGACTCGCAAGCGTCCCATACCAGCCAAAAGAATCTACCCGCCGGAAAAGGCCCTCTACTGGGGGCTATTGCTGACCCTGCTCTCCCTTATTCTGGCCTGGACGATTAACTTTCTATCCTTCGTGTGCATTGCCTTGGGCCTTTTGGATAACGTAGTGGTCTACAGTCTGTTGACCAAGAGGCGCAGCCCACTGAATGTCATCTGGGGGGGATTCAGCGGTGGCCTGCCAGCCCTGTTCGGCTGGGCAGCGGTGAACAACGAAATCAGCTTCACAGCCCTGCTCATCGCCGCCCTGGTCGTCCTCTGGATACCGAACCACATCTGGAACCTGGCCATCTTCTACAGCGACGACTACAAAGAGGTCAAGGTGCCCATGCTGCCCGCCGTCTTCGGCTTGACGCGGACCCTAAGGTGCATCATCGCTACCGTTCTCCTGATGTACCTGGCTTCCATCGGCCTATATTTCGTGGGGGGATTCGGATGGCTCTATCTGTGCGTGGCTCTTGCCTTTGGCTTCCTTATCAGTGTGGGCAACATATATCTCTTTTTCAGGCCCTCGCACAGGAATGCCTGGCTCATGTTTAAGCTCTCCAGCCCGTACCTTTTTGTCCTCTTCGCCGGAATGATGGCTGATGTGTGGCTGAGGTAGGTGCTATGGCAAAGGATAGAGAAGTTGTCGAGGCTACCGTCCGCGTCCGCTACGCCGAGACAGATACCATGGGCGTGGTTTATCACACCAACTATCTCATCTGGTTTGAGGTGGGGCGCGGCGAGTATATGCGTCAGAAAGGGGGCGACTACGCTGACTTTGAAGCCCAGGGCTTCTATTTGCCCGTCTCGGAGGTGGACGCCCGTTTCATAGCCCCGGCGAGATACGGTGATCTGGTCATTATCAGGACGTGGATGGAAGAACTACGCAGCCGCAGCCTGACCTTTGCTTATGAGGCAGTGATGCAGGAAACGGGGCAGGTTTTGGCCACAGGTCACACCAAGCATATTTGCACGGACCGCGAAGGGCGCGTCTGGGTGATTCCCAGGAAGATGAGGGAATTGCTGGGGGGAGGAACTGAGAAATGAGATTGTCATGCTAAAGCTTGAAGCCATCGGCCCCGTCACCAAAATCAAACTGGCCCGTGCTCTCTTTGGCCGCCCTTTCTACTTCACCACCGCTTACTGGGTTGATGGCCTGTTCATTGATACGGGCTGTGCCTATACTGAGGGGGAGATCATGCGGGCCCTCGAAGGGATGCCTGTTGAGTTCGTCGTCAATACCCACAGCCACGAGGACCACATCGGGGCCAATGCTGCCTTGCAAGAAAAGCGCGGTGCAAAGATATTGGCCCACTCTTTGGCCCTGCCTGTGCTGGCCGATCCACGCGGCAACCAGCTACTCCAGCCCTACCGGCGCATATTCTGGGGCTATCCGAGGTCATCCGAGGGCCAGTCCATTGGCGGGACGGTGGAAACGGAGCATTATCGCTTCCAGGTCATCCACACTCCCGGCCACAGCCCCGATCACATCTGCCTCTATGAGCCCGATGAAGGTTGGCTCTTTAGCGGTGACCTCTACATCGGCGGTCGTGATAGAGCCTTGCGCGCTGATTACGACATTTGAACCATCATTGATTCATTGAAAAAGATAGCGTCTTTGGAAGTCTCCCGTCTGTTTCCCGGCAGTGGCACGGTGCGTGAGAATCCCAGCAAAGATTTGCTGGAGAAAGTGGACTATCTGGAGGAGACTGGCAGACGAGTGCAAGAGCTTTACCAGCGAGGTCTGAATCCCCGCCAGATAGCCCGCCGAATCTTCGGCCCCGAACTGCTGATTGCCTACGTGACATTGGGGCACTTTTCCGGTAAGTGCCTGGTGCAGTCGTATTTACGGGGGGGCGCTGCTCCAACACCAAACCCCCATGATCTAATGCATTAGTCTTAGCTGAAGGAAGTAAGAAGGATGACCCTGTCTGAGCCTTCTGAGTTTATTCAAGAAGGAGAAAGTCATGGAATCTAAGATGCCAGAGAAAACCTACGGCCTGGCTTTGGAGAAGGCTAAACAAGACCTGCAAGGCCGCGATCCTATGATGGTCGCCGCCCTCAGCGGTGCGACATATGAGAAACTGGCGGCCAGTAGGGGCCGTTTCAGGCTAAAGTTTTGGGAAGAAGAGTATGTAATTGACTACCCCGAGGTTTCGGTGCGCGACAAGTCGGGCCAGGAACCTTCCACCTTTATCCAAATCTTGATTTTGCATTACCTCATCAGTGCCGACGGCACTCCATCGGCGGACAAGTGGATCTCCTTTCGAGAATTACCAGGAGGGCGCGGCTTCTACCCTGCTTTCCAGCAGCAGGTCAGCCAACCTCTGGCGCGAGCTTTCGGCCACGATGCGGCGGGCTTTATCAAAGCAGCAGAAGTTTTAGGTGGAGAGCGCCTGACCTTTGGGAGTGTCTCTTTTCTCTTCCGCGTCTTCCCGCGCCAGTGGGTGGCTGTCGTGCTTGACCTGGCCGATGAAGAATTTCTCGCCTGGGTTAACGTCCTTTTCGATGGAGCCGCCAGCCATTATCTGCCGACGGAGGATTGGGCGGTAGTGAGCGAGTTACTCAGCACCCGCCTGTGCCAGGCGGCAGATCGCTAGATATCAGCATTTCCCAAATTGGACTTTTGGGAAGAATGTTGTACAATATCAAAATGGGGAGGTGAAGCCATGTTAAACGAAATTGAGGCTATCAAGGAAGACATCCTAGAATCCGGGTTCTCGCTGGAATTAGAAACCTCAAGACTCCTGCGGAACCGGGGTTGGCGTGTACAGAACAGCGTCTATTACATGGACTGGGATGCGGGCAGAGCTTGTGAGATAGACGTGATCGGTACGCGGGGTGGGCAGATCTTTGCCGCCGATGGCTCTGGCGATTTCTTGCTCTTTTACTACAATCTGATCATAGAGTGCAAGAAAGACGACGGCAAGCCCTGGGTCTTTTTCTTCTCGGTCGAGCCGGAACCCCGAGTTAAATTCGAGCACAAGCGCTACCCCAGCATCGCAGGGCTATATCGTTACTCGTTCCTTGAGACCAGGGAAAAGAACATCCAGCACCACTACTTCACTGTGCCTCGAAGGAGCAGATCCCATCGCGTAGCCTTCAGAGATCAGACCAACACTCCGATCCACCAGGCGGTAGATGCTGTGATCAAGGCCACGGTGTTTCGCACCGAAAGCGACTCGCATCTCAAGCGACCACCTCAGGGAGGTCCTCCTATATGGGCCATAATTTGGCTCTGCTACCCTGTGATAGTCTTTGATGGGCATCTCTACGAGTGCACCATCATAAACGACGAGCCGAATCTCAACAGCGTCGGCTACTTACAACACCTGGCCGACCATCAAAGCCGTAAAGAGATGGGGGCGCTCGGATTCGAGACTTTTCCCATTGATGTGGTTCAGAGCGACCATCTGGACAAATTCCTTGACAGGATAGAGCAGGAACACGAGGAGTTGATGGCCGAAATCGCGAACAATTTCGCCCTCGTGCGAGAGATGGCAGATCAGCCAACGAAAGCCCGATGATCCGCCTGTGCCTTGCTCATCTGTATGAGTGTCGGTACAGCGACGTTGAATTTATTGTGTGAGCGATTTCCACAAAAGGGGTCTCCAGTTCAGTGTCGAATTGAAGCCCCCTTTGTTGTTGCCAGACTCGCATGGGTCAATTTTCCTATTGCCATCAGGACTGAATCGGGTTATGATGCATGTAGCAGACGCGGATCAATTGCGTGTCCCCCCCATCGTCCATGCATCGTAAGCGGGAGAACATAGTGAGAGAACGGCTACTTCGGGCAGGGGCAAGGGCCCTCTTGCTGAGTCTTATCATCCTCCACTCACTGAGTGCAGCGATAGCGCAGTTGTCTTCAGTTTCAGATGAAGTGGGCCTCACGGCCTGGAGCAGCAGTTTGGTCGAGGCAGGCGAGCAAATAACCTATGCTATCACCCTGTCCAATTCGAGTCTGGAAGAGTTGCTGGATGTGGCGGTGACTGACCGGCTGCCAGAGGGCTTTACCTACATCTCTGGTTCGACGACTGTTCAAGCCAACTGGCAGGTGATCTCAACGGCTGATCCCGTCATCAGTGAGCGCGACCTGACCTGGGAGTCCTTCACTGTCCCTTCTGCCAGCTACGCTTATGACAACCCTTATGGCATCCACACCTATGTGCAGGACCTGTGCCTCGACCAATACATTAACTTTCAACTGGACAAGGCTCTCGATCTGGTAGGCGCAGGGGGACATGTCAAGCAACTCCTGTACCCTGTGACCAACACGACAAGTAGCCCACGACAGTGCTGGGTCGAGTTCGTCAACGGTGCATACGATCGTAACCTCGTACCTATTGTGCGCATCCAGGGAGAGTGGGGTGGCAGTTATTGGATCAAACCCCAGGCCGATGCCCCGGGCGACTATACCTCCATCGCTGAGGCCTACAGACAGGTCGTCCAGGGACTGCCCCGCCGCGACGGGCATACCCTTTACGTCGAGGTATGGAACGAGCCGGACCTGCCCGTCGAATGGAGCGGGTCGCCCAGCGCTTGGGAGTATGGCCATTTCTTCGTTGACGTAGCGGCGGCCATCCATAGCCTGGGCGACTCACGGATCAAGGTCCTCAACGGTGGACTGACCCCGGGCAATAGCAGCTTTACCCGGCAACTGGTATCCGTCCCCGGTTTCGTTGACTCCTTTGACCTCTGGGCTGCCCACTGCTATCCTCACAATCACCCCCCCGAATACAACCTCCACCAAGGAACGGCTACCTACTCTCAATTTGCCATAGATAGTTACCTGCTCGAACTGGACGTTCTAGCCCGCTATGGCGGCCGGAGCAACGTTCAGGTGATCCTAACCGAAACGGGGCATGCCCTCTACGAAAACACCTTCGGATTTGAGGGTTATCCGCCTATCAATGAAAGCAACCGGGCTGCTTATATGGTGCGGGCTTTCCAGAACTACTGGCTCTCCTGGCCCGAGGTCGTGGCCGTCACCCCCTTCGAGTTGGTTGACCCCTATGGCACAACATGGTACATGGACTGGCTCTACCCCACCACAGACATACCTCACCAGCAGTATACTGCCGTAGAGGCCCTGCCCAAGCCAGGCCCAATTGTTGTGCCAAGCACTCTGGTCATCACTTTCCAGGTACGGGCCTCGGATGTGCCAGGCACCTACTACAGCGATATTTCTGCCCTCGTAAGCCAAGTGGTCATTGCCTCTGCCAATGATACGGCTGAGGTCAGCGTCGTGAAGAAACTATATCGAGGGTATCTGCCCCTCGTGATAAAGTTGACCTCCCCAATCTCACTCTCGACCACGGCCGCCACTGGGCCAGTGTCTGAAGTTGAGCCTCTCCCGACCTGGCAACCTCTCGCGTCCAGCATCATCCTCAGTCCCTCGGGACAGACAACAAGCAAATCATCTCAAGTGAAAGCACCGCCGCTTGTGGGTAGCATCAGTGTGGATATTGGACCGCGGGGAATAGCCGTTGATTCGCTGGCCCAAAGGGCATACGTGACCACTGAGGGTGAGTTGGCCATCATTGACTTGGAGGAAAGCGAGTTAGTGACAACCGTATCCTTGGGCGCTGACCCTCAGGGAGTAGCTGTCAACCCCTTCACGGGCCGCGTCTACGTGGCCCTTTCCAATACGGCACAACAGTCGTGTCCTGAGCTTGTCGAAGGATGCCGTGAGGGTGGCCTCTCCGTGGTGGATGGCCTTCAAGGACGGGTATTGACTGTCATCACCGGGTTGAAACGGCCGCGGGGTGTGGCCGTGAATCCAATAACGAATCGGGTTTATGTGACGGACACGGGCGCTGACAGTTTGGTCGTTATTGACGGCACCAACAACGAGTTGTTGGTCAGCCTGCCAGTAGGTTCCTATCCCGACGCTGTAGCCGTTGACCCGGAGGCGAACCGTATCTACGTGGCCAACGCTGGCGATGGGAGCCTCTGGATTTTGGATGGAACGAGCCACAAGTTCATTGGTAATGTCAAAGTGGCTGAAGGGCCTCTCCTGGGGATGGCGGTCAACCAGGATACAGGACATATCTATATCGTCCACGCCCTGGCCTCTGGCCGCCACGGCCTGACCGTGATGGACGGTAAAAGGGGAGACGTTGTGGCCACCCTGACCGGAGATTACAGCCACCCTCTGGGAGCTGCCTACGCCGTGGCTGTGGACGAGAAGATCAGTCGCCTCTACCTTGCCGCTGAGGGAGAGCTGTGGGTTATCAACGGCGAGAGCCTTGATCTGGTTGCAGTCGTCCCCACCGGAGCCATCGCCTACAACTTTGGCCTGGCTGTGGACCAGACCACAGGACGGGTCTATGTAGCGGATGTCCAGGAGGCGAGGGTTCTGATCTTTGAGAGTATTCGGTAACTCATGCCCTTACGAGTTCCTTGACAAACCCGGCAATTTCCATTACACTAACAAGTGTCCGGTTCGTATGGCTGGATAGCCAGTGGTTGAGCACAAATAACTGCTGGCATATGCGATAAACTTGTGAAGAACTGGTCGAGCGCAAGCGGGCGGAGCGATTGTTGCAAGCGCTGAACGAGGTAGCCCCGGCTATGGAGAGAGTCCTGACACCGGAAGAGATATTCGCCGCAGTTGCGGAGGAGTCCAAGAAGTTCGGCTTGTGCAGGAGTGCCTGTGCCAGATCAAGGTTGCCGCCGAGCGCGCCGCCGCCCTGACCCGCCAACTGCGCCTCTTCACCCCCCAGGCGGAAAGGGAGCATCTCCCCGTACAACTGAACAGCGTGGTCAAGGAAACTCGCGATCTGCTGGAGCGCTCTATCTCCAAGGAAATCGCCATTGAACTGCGCCTGGCATCCGAGTTGTGGGCGGTGGAGGCCGCCCCCTCACAGATCAGCCATGTGCTGATGGACTTGTGCCTCAACGCCCACGATGCCATGCCTGACGGTGGCACCCTTACCCTGGAGACACACAGCTCCAGGATTTTGCCGTCGCCGCGCGGACGACTCTTGATAAATTAGGAGCACTTTCCTATGAATGCACAGGCTACTCAGTACACTTCAGACACCGCTAGAGTTCTCGTGGTGGACGACGACCTGGTCAGCGTTGACCTGCTGCAGGCCTACCTCGAGGCCGAGGGCTACCAGGTAATGGTTGCCTATCAGGGTGAGGAGGCGCTGGAGAAGGCCTTCGCTCGGCAGCCGGACTTGGTCCTGCTGGACGTAATAATGCCTGGCCTGAATGGCTTTGAAGTCTGCCGCCGTCTGAAAGCCGACCCCCGCACCCAGTTCGTGCCGGTGGTCATCATCACGGCCCTGCAGGAACGGAAGGACAAGATCGCCGGGGCGGAGGCCGGGGCAGACGACTTTCTGACCAAGCCTTTCGACCGTGTGGAACTCCTGGCCCGGGCCCGTAATCTCTTGCAGATCAAGCATCTGACAGACAAGTTAGAGCACGCTGAAGATGTGATCTTTGCCCTGGCTGCAGCGGTGGAGGCCCAAACCCCCTACACCGAAAACCACCTCCAGCGGATGGCCAACCTCTCGGAACGCCTGGCCCAGGCTGCTGGCCTGGATCCAGACCAGGTAGTGGCTGTCCGCTATGTCAGTATCCTCCACGATGTCGGCAAGATTGGTGTCAACGAGGCTATCCTGCGCAAGCCTGGCCCTCTCACCGAAGAGGAGTGGGCAGAGGTACGAGAACATCCGGCTATCGGGGCCCGGATCGTGCAGTCTATGTGCCTTGCTCAGCAAGTAGCTCCTATAGTGCGCGGCCACCACGAGCGCTGGGACGGGCGGGGATACCCAGATGGTCTGAAAGGAAAAGAGATTCCCATCGGGGCACGCATCGTCGCTCTAGTGGATACTTACGACACCATGACCATTGATCGGTCCTATCGGGCCGCTCTCCCGCCAGAGGTCATCCGCGCTGAACTGGAGCAGGGCGCTGGGAAGCAGTTCGACCCTGAGCTGACGGCGTTATTTCTGCGTCTGTTGGAAGAGGACGGAGTGCTGTGACACTCATGGGGACCCTGGTGATGAAATGAAGCGGGAGTGAAAGATAAAGATGCTGAGTAGTTTCAAAGGAGTCTTCTTTGACGCTGGCGATACCCTCATCACCGCTGATCCGCCGGTGAATGAAGTGGCTCTGACTATGGCCACTCAGTTTTTCCCTGACCTTGCACCTCCGCTGCTTTTCTCAGCTCTGGCAGCCGCCAGAGCTTTCTTCGGCAAATATTACGTCAATTATTCTTCTCAGGAGGAGGACCGTCTGCTGACTGATATGGCCCAGGCCATGAGGACAGCATTGCGAGAGACAGCAGACGTGGACATTGATTTCTTGCCCTTCGTGCAGCGAGTGCGGGATTCCATCCGCTACCGTCCTTTTCCCGACGTGCTGCCCACCTTGCGTAGTCTGTGTGAACAGGGCAAGACGTTGGCCGTCGTATCCAACTGGGACCCGGCTCTACCTACCCTTTTGGCCGAGCTTGGCCTGGCAGAGTTCTTCGCTTTTATCCTTCCTTCGGCCGAGGTTGGTGTGGAGAAGCCCGACGGGAGGATTTTCAGTTTGGCCCTCCAGCGCCTTGGCCTGGAGCCACAGGAAGTCGTTCACATTGGCGATCAATACGAGTCCGATGTGGTAGGGGCGCGGGCTGTAGGTATCACGCCCATTCTGCTGGACCGCAAGGGCAAAGCCAGGCACCAGGATGTGATCTGTATCAGCGGTCTGGCGGAGTTGATTGTTGGAGGAGAGGGGATAAGGGGCAGGGGATAGGGGAAAGAGAGATGGCTAGAGCAAAGATTATTGTCAATCCCTATGCAGGGCGGTGGAAGGGGCGGAGATCCGTGCCGGCCGTTGAGGTTGCTTTGAAAGAGGCTGGCGTGGACTTTGACCTGGTCTGCACGGCCGGGCCCCATCACGCTATCGAACTGGCACGGGAGGCAGCTCTGGAGGGCTACCGTCCGGTGGTGGCCGCTGGCGGCGACGGTACCATCGGCGAGGTGGTGAACGGCCTGGTGCAGGCGGCCGGTGACCAGGTGGCTGGCCCCATGGCCATTATCCCTCTTGGTTCGGCCAATGATTTCATCCAGACCCTGGGCACTCCGGCTGATCTCAAAGGGGCCTGTCAACTGCTGCGGACGGGACAGGTGCGGACCATTGACGTAGGACGGGTCAACGAGCGCTGTTTCATCAACGACGTGGGGGTGGGTTTTGAGCCCCAGGTGACCCTCGAGAGTCGCAAGATCAAGCGGCTGCGCGGCAAACTCATCTATCTGGTGGCTGTCCTGCGTGCGGTGCGGGACCCTGTCCAGGCTCACATGACGATCGAATGGGATGGTGGCCGGCAGGTTTCCAAGCCCATCCTGATGGTCTCGGTGGCCAATGGCCGCTGCACCGGCGGTTTCTGGCTGACCCCCTATGCGGAGCTGGACGACGGAGAGCTGGATTTTATTTTTGCCGACGCCCTGAGCCGCCTCCAGATCCTGCGCTTCCTGCCCGAGGTGATGCGCGGAACTCATCTCGACAAGGACCCTGTCACCTATGGACGCACCAGGCATATCGTCATTGCTTCCGATGACCCCCTGCCAGTGGTGGTCGATGGAGAGATCATGACTACCGAGGCCCACCGCCTGGAGATAGAGGTCATGCCGGGTCGGATGCAGGTGCTGTGTTGAGGGGTCAGAGGGAAGAGTGAGACGAGACAAACTGACCCTACTCGGCTTTTGTGCGGCCCAGTTTCTGGTGGTGCAGACGTGGTTTGCGTTCTCAGCCATTCTACCCGTCGTGCGGGATGAATGGGAACTGTCTCACAGCCAGGTTGGCTACATCCTGGCTGGCTTTCAACTTGGCTATGTTCTCTCTTCGCTTCTGCTGGGGTTTGTCAGCGACCAGGTCAGTTCCAAAGTGTTGTTCATCTCCTCGAGCTTGGCCAGTGGATTGAGCACCTTGTTGTTTGCCTTTGCTGCCCATGACTACCTTACGGCTCTCTTCCTGCGCACTGTGGCCGGGGCTTGCCTGGGGGGAACGTATCTGCAAGGGGTGAAGATACTGACCCGCGTCTATCCGCCGCAGAGGAGAGGAGAGGCCCTGGGAACCTTTGTTGGAGCTCTGGTCCTGGGCTCAGCCATGCCCCTGGGGTACGCCGGTTTCCTGATCAACCACATTAGCTGGCGGGGAGCTATCGTCGTCGTCGGTGCCCTTGCTTTGTTGGCCGCTTTGGTGGCTGCTCTGTGCCCTGCGCCACCGGCTTTGACACCCGGGCCAACGGCAAAGCCCCGCTATGGCCCTCATCTGCTGCGAAACCCCGCTGCCATGCTGGTCATCCTCTCATATACCGGGCACATGTGGGAGCTCTACGGGATGAAGGGTTGGCTGTCGCCTTTCCTGGTGGATTGTTTCGTGGCCAGGGGCTACGGGCGATCCATCGCCTTATCCTGGGGAGGAGTACTGGCGGCGGTGATCGTGGGCCTGGGGGCTGTGGGGACCTGGGCCGGGGGGGTGGTTTCTGACCATCTGGGGCGGGGTATCACCATTGGAAGTATACTTGCTGTCAGCCTGCTCTGCTCGCTGGCCTTCGGCTGGCTCCTGGGGGCACCGCTGTGGCTAGTGGGGCTGATCGGAATGGCCTATGGCATCTTTGTGGTAGCCGATTCGCCGGTCTTTACCACTAGCTTGACAGAGGTTGTGCCGCCTGAATTGTTAGGAGGGGCTTTAGGTTTACAGTCTTTGATAGGCTTCGGGGTAACGGTGGTCTCCGGGGCCACCTTTGGTCTGATCCTGGACGCCACCAACGCCCCGGCCCCTGCTTTGGGCTATACCCCCTGTTGGGGCTGGGCCTTCGCCAGCCTGGGCCTGGGGGCTTTGATTGGCTTGATAGCGGTTGTCTTTCTGAGCAAGAGAGGCTGAAGGAGGGTTACAGCATTGGCTTGAGGGACGGTTCGGGGGAGGGCAACTGATAGCCTCGCCATCTGAGCAAGGCAGCCGCATGTGCTTTGAGCAGCATGAACCGGTCGGCTTCCAGGCGGAGTTCATCTAACTCGCGCCGCTCGGCATCGGTAAGAGTGCTGTTAGCATGTCGATCTAGCAACTCCTGGTAGCGTCTCATGTCAGCTTCGGATCTGGAGCTGCGAACAATGTACCACAAGGCTTCATCGTCCAGCCTGTCGAGCGCAGCCAAGTTTGCCTGAAACTCGGCCGGTGCATCGTTCCAGGCCGGAGGGCTGCCTACTTGCAGCGCGTGCAACACTACTTCGTCCAGAGGACGCTGTGTTGCCTGAGCCGTTTGCAGCAGCCGGCGATAAAGCATCTCTGGCAAGTTCAGGGTCACAGTATTTGCTGACATCTTCCACCTCCGAGATCGTATACCGGCTGGCAACATTGCAACATCAAGCGGCAACGTAGGCCGGCGGTGAGGCCATCACCAATTCTCATTCTACCATGATCCGGTACAAAAGACAAGCGAAAGGAACCTATGAACAGGCAATTGATTGTCAACGCCGACGATTACGGACGCACCGCCGGGGTGGTGGAAGGTATCCTGCAGGCGCATCAACAAGGGATAGTGACCTCGGCGACGGCTATGATGAACATGCCAGGTATCGAGGATGCGCTACGCCGCGCCCAAAGCTGCCTTGAGCTGGGTCTGGGCGTCCATCTCGTCTTTAGCGCCTGGCGGCCCCTGCTGCCGCCGGAACAGATCCCCAGCCTGGTGGATGGCGATGGGGCTTTCTTAAGTCAGAAGGCCATCTGGGCGCGTCCAGAGGCCATCCAGCGCGATGAATTGTGGGCCGAACTGACGGCTCAGATCGAGCGCTTTCAGGCCTTGACTGGCCGCCTGCCTGATCACCTGGACTGCCACCACTTCGTCTACTCCCATCCGCTTTTCTTCGCCGTCTACGTCGAGTTGGCTGCCCAATGGGGCCTGCCCATACGCGCGCCTTTTTCCCCCGAAGAGGCGTTGAGCCAGGCAGTGGCCACCGTTCCCCTTATGGAAGGTCTACCCCTCTCTGAAGTGCGGGACATGATGCGCCAGGACAGAGAGCTGGTGCAGGCCAATGGAGTACGTCACCCCGATCACTTTGTCGGCAGTTTCTACGGTGAAGAGGCCGTCACTTTGGAAAACCTACTGGCTATCCTGGGGAACCTGAGCGAGGGCGCCACGGAATTGATGTGTCATCCGGGCTTGGCTGATGAGCAACTGCTGGCAAAGAGCATATACGGACAGCCACGGGAGAAGGAACTCGAATTGCTGTGCCATCCTCGTACGCGGGACAAGTTAGATGAATTGGGAATCGAGTTGGTCAACTTTGGTGCCTTGGGTGGGGGTGAGGGATGAGGTTGCCCCGCTGGCTGCTGCGTTTTGGCTTCCGTCTGCTTTACAACGAGTTGGCCTGGACCTACGACTGGGTGAGCCGGGCCGTGTCCCTGGGACAATGGCGGCACTGGCAGCGGGCAGTCATCCCCCGCTTGAATGGTCGGCGCGTTCTAGAGATTGCCTTCGGCACGGGGGACCTGCTGGTTGACATGATGACTGTAGGCTATCGGCCTTATGGCCTGGATCTCTCCCCCTACATGATACGCATCGCCAGGACAAAGTTGGCTAAGAAAGGGATGGCCACTCCCCTTTACCGGGGGCGCGTGCAGGCGCTGCCCTTTGCCAATGGCGTCTTCGATTCCGTAGTCATCACTTTCCCTACTGATTTTATCTGCCAACCCAGCGTCCTGGCCGAGATCAGCCGTGTTCTGTCCCTGAGCGGACGACTGGTGGTCGTTGATGAAGGTTACCTTCTGGGCTGTGGCCTCTTGAGTCGCTTCATCAACTGGCTGTACGTTTTCACCGGCCAGCGGGAACCCCGTCCGGAATTGAAGGCATTGCTGAGGCGAACTGGTTTTGCCATCGCCCAGGAGGAATATGGCAATCGAATCAGCACAGCGCACATCATGATCGCTACAAAGGTCTGACCGTGAGCATATCACGCTGGGGACATAGGGGTAAGCAAAACTGGTGATTGACCGGCTATGACGTTGGCCAGGTGCCCATGACCTTCCTCTGCATTAACTGGAGCCTGGCCCCTGAAGGTGGCTCAACCTCATTTCCCCATTGGTAACGGCGGCTGGGAGGAGCTTATGACTGATCAAGTTTTCATCCACGATCGGCTGATCATTGACCCGGAGGCTGGTTCGCTAACCGTGGTCTATGGGGCCGTGCCCTTGCTGTCTGGAGCAACGGCGGCGGTCAACTATCGTTCCGGCGGTAGGGAGAGATATCTGAGCATCCTGGGCCGAGGCATGGCCTATGGCGTCGGCCTGCGAGAGGAGGAAGAGGTCAGTCTCAGCCGAGCTAACGATGAACTCCAATTGGATTGGCACATCGCCCTGGACGACGAGGTAGAGATGTGGCTGGAGGTGACCAACGTCGGCCAGACGCCCCTTCAGGTTGACGAGCTCTACGTCCTGGCCATTGATGCTGCCCAGGGGGGAAAGGTTGAGTTGGGCTCGCCACCGCACCAGTGGAGCTTTTACCAGAACGGTTGGCAATCGTGGTCGCCAGCCTTCGCCCGCCATGTGGACGATGGCCTTTACGTTGATCCCAACACCGAGGACTACCAGACTAAACACCAGCCTCACTACCGCCCTGGTCAGGGTGATGCTTTCTCCAGCGAATGGTTCACCGTGCTCAGGGGACGGGGGACGGGGGCCAAAGGGTGGTGCTTGCTTCTGGGCTTTATCACCATGAAGGAACAACTGGCCGAGGTGCGGCTGTCTCTCGAAGGCGAGGAGTGCGAGAGGCTGGTGGCTGTCTGCCACGCCGATGGCGTCTCCCTCGAGCCCGGCGAAAGGTTGTTCTCCGAGCGATTGGTCGTAGCTCAGGGAGAGGATCCGTTCGGGCTTTTGAAGGACTATACCCAGCGGTCGGGCCAGGTCATGAAGGCCAGACAACGGACCTCACCGCCCACGGGTTGGAGCAGTTGGTACTACTTCTTCCGTGGGATCACTGGCGCGGATGTGCTGGACAATGTGGCTGCTATAGATAAGGAAGCCCTGCCTCTGGAATACATCGTCGTTGACGACGGCTACCAGATGGCCATCGGCGACTGGCTCAGCGTGGATGAGGGGAAATTCGCTGACATGAAGGGCTTGGCTCAGGCAATCGTGAGGACCGGTTACAAGCCGGGCATCTGGACGGCACCCTTCGGGGCCAGCCCCGACTCGCAGCTCTATGCTGAGCACCCCGATTGGGTGATACGAGGTGAGGATGGGCACCCCCTCGTTGCTTGGCAGCATTGGGGGGAGGACACTTATGGCCTGGACCCTTCTCACCCCGAAGTGCAGGAGTGGCTGCGGGAAACCTTTCACACTATACGCCATGAGTGGGGCTACGAACTGTTCAAGGTGGATTTCATCTTTGCCGGTGGACTGATGGGACGCCGCCACAACCCGCAGATGACCAGGGCCCAGGCCGTGCGCAAAGGGCTGGAGATCATCCGTCAGGCCATTGGTGAGGATGCCTTTCTCCTGGGTTGCGGGGCACCTATGGGGCCGAGCATCGGCCTGGTTGATGCCATGCGCATCGGGCCTGATGTGGCCGTCAATTGGCATCCCTTCTGGGGTGACCTATCTTTCCCGGCTGCTGAGAATGCCCTGCGCAATGTGGTAACCCGCTATTTCATGCACGGTGCTCTCTGGCTCAACGACCCCGATTGTCTCCTGGTGCGCACCCGTGACGACGAGTCCAATCTGGTGCTCAACGAGATGCGCACCGTGGCCTCCCTCATCGGCCTTTGTGGGGGTATGGTCCTTTCCGGCGACAACCTCTCGTCCATACGTAGAGGGCGGCTGAAATACCTCAAGCAAGTCCTGCCGCCTTATGGTCGAGCGGCCATCCCCCTGGACCTTTTCGAGAAGGAGATGCCTGAGCTTTTGGCTCTCCCCGTGGAGACAGACTGGGGGCAATGGCTGGTGGTCGGTCTGGTAAACTGGGCCGACCGGACCACTGAAACCACCATCGAGTTGGCGGACCTAGAGTTGCCGAAGGGCCGCTATCACGTTTACAACTACTGGAGGCGACGTTACCTGGGCACCCTCGAAGGCCGCCTGATCATCAAACGTCACCAACCCCACGAGACCGTCCTGCTGCTCATCAAGCCCGTATCGGACCGGCCCGAACTGCTTACCTCGACCTTTCACGTGACCCAGGGCGGGGTGGAGGTGAGCGGAATCGAATGGCATGGGACCTGGGAAAAGGGACGGACGTTGGTGGTCGAGTTGGAGAAGGCGGGCAGGCAACGGGGAGAACTGCTCTTCGCCGTGCCGGAACCCTATCGGCTGAAGGAGGTTCGTCTGGATGATCGCAGGCGGGGGGTCAAGCGGGTGGCCAGGGGGGTCATTGGCCTGGGTTTCAGCCTGAGGGACAGGGCACGGGTGGAATTGGACTTTGAGAGGTGATTAGCCCAGGCAGCCCATCTTGCGCAAGAACTCTACGCCAGTTGTCATTTCCTCTTCAGAAAAGGGATAGTCGAACTCGCAGGTCCTGATGGCCCCCTCGGGCAGATAGGAGGCCACCATCCCAAAGCCTATCTCCCCCATGCCGGGGATGAGGTGGTCTTTGAGGCCCCGGATGTCGTGAAAGTGCACTCCCAGCGTCCTGGGGCCGAAGGCTCTCAGCCACTCCTCGTGGGGGATAAAGCCCAGGTTTTCCAGGTTTTGGGCGTGACCGGTGTCGTGCCAGTAGTAGACGGTTTCAAGATCAAAGTCGGCCAGCAGAGTGTGCATCTCTTCCAGATTGGGGATCTCGCAATAGTAGTAGCGCGTTTCCAGGCCCAACTTGATGCCAGCCACCTGGGCATAGGGGACGACTTCCTCGAGGCTTCTGCGCGCCGCGGCAAAGTTGGCGGGTTGCTTCCCAGCACGGGTGGTTATCAATTGCTCCTTGGCGTGCTCGTACTCTGGATTTTTGTCGCCTGGATAGAGGTCTCGCAGTCGCCTTTCCATCGTCCGGCTGACGGCAACCCGGCCAGCGTGCAGGACGACGGCCCTGGCTCCCAGGTGCATGGCCACGTCTATGGTGGCCTTGACTCTGGACACAGCCCAGGTTCGCTCAGCTTTGTCCGTGGAAGCAAACAACCCGGCTGCACTTTGGCCTGAAACGTGGCGAATGTTGGGGCAGGGGGCGTGGACGCTGGGGATGAGTTGCTGGCCAGGCACTACACCTTCTAGCATAGATGGGGTGACCACGGCTCCCGGTTCAAATTGCCGAAAGCCCATCGCCCGCCCGGCGGCGAAGAAATCGTTCAGGTGATCGAAGCGCTTCTGTAGCCACATGGTTGATAGCACTGGCTCCAATGGCGAAACTCCAAAGTTGACAAAGTGAGGTAGAGAAGTATAATAGCGGATGCGCGGTGCTCATCTGGTGCGCTAATAGAGACAGGGAGGCGTAAATTGATCGTCAAGATGTTGCAAGTCGGCCCTATCATGACCAACTGCTACATCGTTGGCTGTGAAGAGACCAAACAAGGAGCCATCATTGACCCTGGTGGCAATGGAGAACACATTCTGGCAAAAGTCCGACAACTGGGCCTTGAGATAAAATACGTCATCAACACCCACTGTCACTTTGATCACTGCCTGGCCAACAAGGAAGTGATGGAAGGCCTCACAGAGAGCCAGCAACAGCCGCCTTTGCTGGCCATCCATCAGGCCGAGGAGCCCATGCTGAAGAGCGGCGGTGGGGCGGCTTTGTTCGGCCTGAGGGGGTTTTCCAGCCCTCCGGCTGACGTGTATCTGGAAGAGGGCGACGTGCTGACTCTGGGTCAGGTAAAGCTCAAGGTGCTCTACACTCCGGGCCACTCGGTGGGCAGCGTTTCATTGCTCAACGAACAGGAAAAAGCCGTTTTTGATGGCGATGTTCTGTTCAACATGGGCATCGGGCGCGCCGACCTGACGGGTGGGAATCGTGAGACTCTCATGGACAGCATCCGCAACAAACTATTGACCTTGCCCGACGATACGGTAGTCTATTCGGGCCACGGCCCGGCTACCACTATCGGCCGCGAGCGGGCTGGCAACCCTTTCCTGACCGACCGGTAGTTTTAGACGCGATTCCTGATGGAGAAACGTGGTAGGGATTGCGTCCTGGCGAGGGAAACCACGTAGGCCCGAACCTCTCCCGATAGTCTTCGTAGTTTACCGCTTCGCCCTCGTCAGTCTGTAAGGCTTCTTGCATATCGCGGATGTCTTCCAGGTCTTCCAACCTGGCTGTCATCTCTTTGAGTTGCACCAACAGACGGTTGTATTCTTCCAGGGGTATAACAACCACTGGCCCTTGAATTTGCAGAGTCCCTACCGTGTTTGCACTCATCTTCCATCTCCTCCATCGCTTCCGGCGTTATTATACCTCACCGTCCTCCAAAAGGCAACCCGATTTCGCTATTGCCAACCATCTATATGATATCAGCGCAGGCGACCGTACCGCCGTTCCACGATGGCTTGCCCTGTTGGGCTCAGGACAAACTCGATGAAGGCTTTCACCTCTCCCGTCGGTTCCTGGCCTGTCAGGAGGTAGAGGGGACGGGTCAGGGGATACCCACCGGATTGAACGTCCTCGGGCCTGGGGCTCACACCTTCAATCGGCAAAGCTTTCACCTGGGGTGAGAGGTGGCCTATCGAGACGTAGCCGACGGCTGTTGGATGGTGGGCTACGTATTCGACCACGGCCTCACTTGAAGGCATCACGATAGCCGTCAGGGTGACGCGCTTTTCCCCCATTACCATCTCCTCGAAAACCTCCCGTGTGCCTGAGCCGTCCTCCCGGCTGACCACCACAATCTCCCCGGCTGTTCCTCCCATCTCTTTCCAATCCAGAATCCGACCGAAAAAGATGTCCTTGGCCTGGGGCAGCGTCAGGCCCCCCACGGCGTTCTGGGGGTGAACTACCAGGGCGATGCCGTCCTGGGCGACAGAGGTCCACCACAGTCGTTTGGCTCTTGTCTCTGGATCCCTCTCGTCCTCCGCCGTTGGCGTCCGGGATGCGGTGCCGATGTCAATCTGGTTCCCTCTGCTGGCCAGAGCGATGCCCAGGCGTGATCCTCCGCCCTGTACGTCAACGGTCACGTACTCGTGTCGCCCGCTATAGGCCTGGGTCAGGTCTTCCATCAGGGGTTGCATGGAAGTGGAGCCAGCGATCCTGAGATAAACTGGCTCATGGGGTTCCAGGGGCGCGCCACAGGCAGTCAGTACCCATAGCAGGGTGGATAGAGCAAAAGGATAAAGAAGGTTTCGGCACCATTGGGCCGTAACGTGGTGGGACAAGCTTTTACTCCGGTGGAGGGTAATGAGTCAAAGAGTTGATACGTCAATAAAGCCTATCCGAAAAGTTCCGGTGCTCCCGCTGGATGACAATCCAGCGGCGGACTGTCGTCCGCCTTGAGCGATTTTTCGGATAGGTTCAAAGTCAGTGGGGCAAGACGGCAATCACCAAACAAATACCTCCGGCCAGCCAGCAGTAGATGGCAAAAGCGTACAGTTTTCCCCGTTGCAGGTACGAGAGCAAGAACCGGATGCACAGATAGCCGCTGATAGCTGCAGCCAGGAAGCCAATGACCAGGGAAGGGAGGTACGCAGTTGCGTTCTCCATATCGAAAAGGTCAAGCAGTTGCAGCAACCCGGCTCCGAAGATGATGGGTGTGGCCAGAAGGAAGCTGTAGCGGGCAGCGGCTTCCCGCTTGAGCTCGCGGAAAAGGCCGGCAGCCATGGTGGCTCCCGAGCGCGAGATGCCCGGGGCGATGGCACAACCCTGAGCGATGCCGATAATGATGGAATCCAGGAAGGTCAGTTGGTGGGGTTCCTTTCGGCGATTGCCCAGCCACTCGCCGAGGGCCAGAATCAGGCCAGTGACCAGGAGAAAGCCCGCCACCCAGGCAGGAGCAGCAAACAGGCTCTCGAAAAAGTCCTCCCCTACGTATCCCATCAACGCGGCGGGCAGGGTGCCGACGATGATCAGCCAGGCAATGCGGGCTTCCGGCTCATTGAGGTTCCGGCTGGCCAGGCTCCGGCCCCACGCACTGGCCAGGGCGATAAAGTCACGCCAGAAGTAAACCAGGACAGCGACCAGAGTGCCCCAGTGCACCACTGTGTCGAAGACCAGGCCCGGCTGGGGCCAGCCCAGGAGCCAGGGCACCAACACCAGGTGGCCTGAGCTGGAGATAGGCACAAACTCGCTCGCTCCTTGCACGAGGCCCAGGATAATGGCTTGGATGATGTCCATAAATCAGGTGTTCTCCTTTACTGATCCAGGGAGTCAAAGCCCCCTGCGAAGCTGGGGGTACGTGACGGCCAGCCCAGGAAGTGTGGGTTGGCTGTCACTTTACCCCCGCCTACAGCCGGGGGCTTGTGCTGCCAGGCCCCCCGGTTTCAATTCAACTGAGCCTGTCCGCCTGCCATAGGGCTTTGGTGTGCTCGTTCTCTGAGGGGGTGTGGTGCCTCCTGATCAGTTCCACTACGGATGGCGAATAGCCGTGGCATTCGGCCAGTTCTGCGCTGAGATCGGCGTGATACCGATAGATGTAGAGGCCATAGAGCCAGCTTTGTGGGCGGTTGACCGCCAGTTTCTCCAGCAGCACTGGCCAGAAAGCTTCCAGCAGTACGCCGGCTACTCGATGCCAGAGAAGTATCCCTTTTTTCCCTGCGTCGTGCAACAGCGCGGCTCGAAGCAGGTTGGGGTCTGAGTGGCTCTGCCGAAGGAGGTTGTTGAAGACATCGAGGCAATGGCGCTGGTCAATGGATGACATTTCCTGAAACAGGTCTCGTTGGGACGGGGCGAGGTATTGCTCCAGGACAGCCATCTCATCGTCGCTGATCCTGGCCCTGACGGCCGCCAGAAACTGCCTGACGCGGGAAACGGCCGCGCCAATGCTATCTCGTGCGTGGTTCATGCCTTCTCCCGCAGCTTCTTCAATCTGAGTTCCTTGTTCCGCTGGCGCACCTCGTGGGGAATGATCTTGTAGTTTGCCAGGAACCCCTCTTTAAAGTCGGCAAAGGTGCCATCAAGGATAGACTGGCGGATCTGGCGCGTCAGGTTCAGAAGGAAATGCAGGTTGTGGATGGTGGCCAGATGCAGTCCCAGAATTTCCTCGGCTTTGATCAGGTGGCGCAGGTAGGCTCGGGAAAAGGTGCGGCAGGTGTAGCATTGGCAGCCTTCTTCGACAGGAGCAAGGTCTTCAACGAAGCGGGCGTTTCTAATGTTGAGACGTCCCTGGCGTGTGAGGAAGGCCCCGTTGCGGGCGATGCGGGTGGGCAGGACGCAGTCAAAGGTGTCAATGCCTCTGGCCACACATTCAAACAGGTCCTCGGGCGAGCCCACGCCCAACAGGTGGCGGGGTTTGTCTTCAGGCAATAGGGAAATGGTCACCTCCAGCATCTCGTGCATCGTTTCCTTAGGCTCCCCCACCGACAGCCCCCCGATGGCATAGCCGAGAAAATCCAGTGAGGCCAGGAAGCGAGCGCTCTCCTGGCGCAGGTCAGAGAAAGCACCTCCCTGCACGATGCCGAAGAGGGCCTGGTCATCCCGCTTTTGGGCCCGCCGGCAGCGTTCGGCCCAGTGGTGGGTGCGTTTCATGGCTTGCACGTTGTACTCGTAATCTGAAGGATCGGGGCACTCATCGAAACACATGATGATGTCAGCCCCTAGCTTCTCCTGGATTTCGATGACCTTCTCAGGAGTGAAGGTGTGCTCGGAGCCGTCAATGTGGGAGCGGAAGGTCACCCCGTCGTCACCGATGTATCGCAAGTGCTCCAGGCTGAAGACCTGGAAGCCGCCGCTGTCAGTCATGATAGGCCCATCCCAGGCCATAAAGCTGTGCAGACCGCCAGCTCTGGCTATGGTATCTGGGCCGGGACGCAGGTAGAGGTGATAAGCGTTGACCATGATGATGGGGGCTTTCAGCTCTCGCAGTTCCTGGGGGGAGACGGATTTGACCGTGGCCTGAGTGCCCACCGGGGCGAAGGCCGGAGTGGGGATCTCACCGTGCGGGGTTTGGATCAGCCCCGCTCGAGCCTGGCTGCGCTCATCTTTTTTCTCTGTGGCAAAACCGAATGGCATTTGTCAGGTGGCCTTGACGATATCGCCGCAATAGGCGCACTCGGCACTGTGGGAGTCAACCCAGTTGACTTCGTTGGACCTGAGAGGACCGCCACACGAGGGGCACTTGGCGGGAAGGCTCCCTCGCCGGCCGGCTCGTTCTCCCCAGGGGATGGCCCTTTCTCCTGGCGGAGCACCCAGGAGGGCGTCCACCTCCCGACGCAGTTTCTCCGCCTCGTCGTGGTGTCCTTTCCTGTGAAGAACGGCCATCATCCTGGGCACCAGGCGGCGGACCTTGCCCGGCCGCTTGGCCTGGATGAAGAGCTGAAGGGCTTTCAGGCCATGATCGTCAGCCCGATCAATGTCATCCAACTGGAGATAGCAACGGGCTGCTTCCAGGTACAGGTCTCCAGCCTTGTCCCACATTCCCTGCTCCTCCGCTGCCTGGGCCTTCTTCTCGAAGGTGGCTGCGGCCTCGGCCGGGTCAGCCTGTTCAATGCGCCGGCGGGCTTTGCGTAGTGCCGGGCGAAGTCTGGGTCTGCGTCTTTGGTGTAACATCTTTTCCTCCTGGATGGTTTCGGACTTTACTTGGGTGTGGCTGAGACAATTTGGAGTCGAGGCTTTAGCCGGCTTTTTCCGCCTGAAGGCTCCACTCCCCAAGCCGTTTTAGCCAGACCCATTTTGTTTGCTTTCTTCGGATCTGCGTCGAGCTCTGGAGCGGCCCCGCCGGGGCGCGAACCACTGGCTGGCGTCGGGCGCATCTATCTTACGGGCGAAGATGAGATAGCCGGTGTGGGCCACCATGCGGTCCATGGGCCGGAGCCGTCCGGGCACGACCTTGTAGGGCCGGAGCAGCAGTTCTTCGACCTCGATGTCGGCGAAGCCGTGTTGGGGCAGGGCCTCGATGAGATGGACGACCTGGTTGGTGGTGGGCACGATGGAGCCGAAGAACCCGCCTCCCTTGAGGGCCTGGCGCGCCTGAGCCAGATATTGCCAGGGGGTGCGCACGTCCAGGAAGAGAGCGTCGGCATCGGTCTCGTCAAAGCCCTCCTCGATGTCCCGCTGCTTCAGGTCTACGTAGCAATCAAGCCCAAGCCCCTCCAGGTTCTTGCGGGCCAGCGCCAGCACGTCGGGCCGCACCTCGTAGGAATAGACGTGTCCCGTGGGCATGACGCTCTGGGCCAGGGCCAGGGTCAGGCCGCCGCTGCCCGTCCCTCCCTCGACCACCTGGCTGCCAGGTCTCACGTTGAGCTTGAGCAGCATGTAGCCGATGTCCTTGGGATAGACGATCTGGGTGGTGCGCTTGATCTCTTTGATCAAGTCGTGGGTGGAGGGTTCCAGAACCAGGAAAGGGTAACCCAGGTGGGAAGTGAGCTCCCGGCCCAGGGGCTGGCCGATGAGGTCGTCGTGTTTTACGCATCCCCGGTGGGTATGGAGCTCTCCCCCGCTGGTCAGACGAATGATGAAACGTTTCCTGTCTCTGGCTATCAAGAGCACCAGATCGTTCTCTTTGGCAAAGCCCACAATGGTCTCACTTTTCGTTGGCTAACCCTCCCGCAGGTTCTAATCACGTATCCCAGTTACGCGCTACCGGGCAACCTGCGGGAGGGTTTATTGACTTCTATCCTGTTTTTCGCACCCTCCGCTATCCTATCCGTCTCCAAAAGCGTTTTTGAGGGT
>SOHZ01000020.1 GCA_004377365.1 Anaerolineales bacterium
AGTTGTCTACTATGATACCACAGATTCCATCATAATGCTAGAGGGACATCACCGGAGATTGCTTCGCTCCCTTTGGTCGCTCGCAATGACTGACAGGCGGTGCCGCATTTCACCGACAGTTCTGGGATATACCCCGAGGTCGCTACTTGCTGAATAGCGCCAAATGTGGTATGCTGGCAATGACCGACCTTGTGTGGAAAATGGACAGAGGAGAATTAATCATGCCCAAAGGAATGGCCCCTCTCTTGATGCTGGCACTTCTTCTCCTCGGGGCTTGCGCTCGAGCTGCTATTCCCACGCCCGAGGAGACACCGACCTCCACCATGCCAAGCCCCACGCCGCGTGGGACCCCTGGCGAGGGCATCACCCTGGCTCTGGCCGGAGATGTGATGCTGGGCCGCCTGGTGAACGAGGCCATCCGCGCCAAGGGGCCCCGCTATCCCTGGGGCGATGTGCTGCCCCTGGTCCGAGAGGCCGATCTGTCCCTGGTCAACCTGGAATGTGTCATCGCCGAGAGCGGGGAGCCTTTCACCCCACCCCGAGTCTTCTACTTCAAGGCGGACCCCGAAGCCATCGAGGTGCTGACCCTGGCCGGTATAGACTATGTTACTCTCTCCAACAACCATGCCCTGGATTTCCAGGCACCGGCCCTGCTGGAGACCATCAGGCATCTGGACGAACAGGGGATCGCCCACGCGGGGGCAGGAAGGAATGCAGAAGAAGCGTCCCAATACGCGTTGCTGGAGGCCAGGGGGATCCAGGTCGGTGTGGTGGCCTTTGCCGACCACTTTCAGGAATACGCGGCTACGGAATCAAGGCCGGGGACGAATATCCTACCCATCACCCTCGACGAGCGACATTTCCACCGCGTCAGGGAGAGCATCGAGGCGGTCCGGGCAGCGGGTGCGGACCTGGTGGTGTTCTCTATCCATTGGGGGCCGAACATGAGACACGTCCCCCCGGCGGACTTTGAGGATTTTGCCCACGCGGTGATGGACGCCGGGGCCGACATCTTTCACGGTCATAGCGCCCACGTCTTCCAGGGCATCGAGATTTACCAAGGGAAGCCCATCTTCTACGACACGGGGGATTTGATTGACGACTACTACGTTGACGAGGAGCACAAGAACGACCAGCAACTGCTCTTCCTGGTCTACGCTACCTCGGATGAGGTGGAGAGAATCGAGCTCGTCCCCCTTTTGATCTCTACCATGCAGGTGAACAGGGCCACGGGGGCCGTTTTCGATGAAATCTGCGAGCGGATAGGTGAGCTTTCGAGGGATACGGGGACGGAGATGAGACAAGAGGGCGACCGCCTGGTGATTGACCTCCCGGAACGCTAAGAGCATGTCTGAAAAATGACAGGCAAGGCCGTTGCCATGCCCCATTGGAGTGTCATTGCGAGCCGAAGCCGCGAGCGCAGCGTGGCGGGCAGCGAAGCAATCTCCCGGCTTTGCAAAAGAGATTGCTTCGTCGCGGAGTTTATCCTGAGCCTGTCGAAGGACTCCTCGCAATGACAGAGCCTGGTGAATTTTCAGACACCCTCTAAAAAGTGTATGGGGGGTTCGTATCGTTAGGGGGAGAGATCAGGGAATGGTAGAAGGGGAATCGAGCACTTCTTGAGGCTGTGGGGAGAACCTCTCCACCAGCTTTTGCCTCAGCTCAGCTTTCAGGCGCTGGAATCCACTCTGAAAGGCGGCGCTGGTCAGGTGCTTGGTGGTCATGATCAGGGCGTCCTCACCCCGATCGCTGTAGTAGCGGGGACGCCGGCCCACTTTGGCGAAGCCATACTTTCCGTAGAGGCTCTGGGCGGCGACGTTGGAGACCCGCACCTCCAGGGCAGCCAGGTCACCACCCAACTCGACGGCCCGCTCCAGCATGGCCACCAGCAGCAGCTCGCCTATGCCCCGCCGCCGCCACTCCGCCCGCACGGCAATGGTGCTGATGTGCGCCTCGCCCGCCATGAGCCAGAAGCCGCCATAGCCAAGGATGTTGACCCCTGGGGAGGCTGTCACCCTAAGGGAACGCCGCAGCCGTTCGACTAAGCGCTCACGACGAAGCCTGGCCAAAAAGCCAGGCTCTTTTTTTGACAACGGTCGCTGCGGGCGAGCGATGAGGTAATGGGACAGATTGTTTTCCTGCAACTCGTAGCGGTAGGCCCGGGCCGACCAGGGCGTAGGAAAAGAAAGCCGCTCGATCTCCATCACCTCGGCCACGTCACGCAACTGCATCGGTTCGATGACGTAGGGTAGTCCATTCAGGTTCATGGTCCACCGCCGATCTTCGGATGATGCAGGTAGATGGGCGACAGGGTGGCGGGATCGTCGGCCTCGTCCCGCTTAAGGCGTTGCCAACCCAACTCGGCCAGGTACCCGGCCCGGCGCAAGCAAGAGGCCGGTGAAGCCACCACAGCCCATTGGCCAAGCTCCTCCCGCAAGAATCGAACCCCCTCTGCATCAATCTCACCGTAGAAGAGGGTAGGCCCTTCGACCTGCTGGCACAGGTCAGTCAGGGTAGTGATGCAGTAGTCCGTCGCGCGTCGCCAGCGCTCCCCTTCCCTCTGATAGAGGGCGGTGCAAACCCGTCCCCGTCCGGCCTGTACCACAGCGTAGAGGGGCAAATCCTGGCTGGCCTGGGCGTAGGCTAAAGCGTCCAGGGTCGGGACGCCCACCAGCGGCACTTTCAGAGCCAGGGCCAGGCCCTTGGCCACGCTCAACCCGATGCGCAGGCCGGTGAAAGAGCCCGGGCCCAAGGCCACCACCACCCCCGTCAGCTCCTGGGGCGAGACCCCCTGCCGGTCCAACAGGCGCACCAGACTGGGCATCAATTCCACGGTGTGGTTGCGCTCCGAGTGCCACGTCTCCTCACTGTGCACCCGTTCCCCATCGTAGAGGGCGATACTGGCCATCCGTGTGGCCGTATCTATGGCCAGAATACAAGGGTTCACGACTCACCTAACCTCAATACCGTCAAGCGCCAGGGGCAGACTTTGGAAGTCTCCGCAAAGACTTCCGAAGTCTAGTCCAAGATTTACCTAACCTGGTTTGGCCACGACGACGACCCGGTGGGTGTTGTTGGTGTAGGGCCAGCAGGTGACCAGCGTCAGCCGCTCGTCCTCGGTGGGGGCGATCCAGCGGGCGTTCTCCTGCCGCACCTCTGGCGGCATCCCCTTCTCTCTCAGGATGTATTTCTCAGTGACCATGTAGCGGTAGACCGTTTGCCCCACGTAAAGGTCAATGATGTGACCTGGCTCCAGATTCACCACGTAGCGAAAGACCTCCCCGCGGATGTTGTGGTGTCCGGAGATGACGGTGTTGCCGACGTTGCCGGGGTAAGCTGAGGTCTTATGCCAGCCACCAGCGTAATCGGCGACCTCCCACTCGGTCACCGTCTGGCCGTTCTCTTCCATGGTCTTCCAGCCCACGGGCACCACCGGGGCGTCCAGGCCGATGGTCGAGGCCACGATGCGGTCCGGCGGAGCGGTGGCCGGGGGTGGACGCGTGGATGGAGCTGGCGACGTGGGCGCTGGCACACTGGCGGTTGGCACGTCCGTTGGCGCGGCTGGCAGTGATGTAGGGGCGGGAGTCGAAGCGCGCGGCAAGGGCGTGGGCAGGGCCTGGCCCGGCACCGGGATGAACAACTCCTGGCCCGGGCGGATGACATCGTCTTTCGAGATGCCATTGGCCTCGACCAGGGCGTCAACAGTGATGCCATAGCTCTCGGCGATTTTCCACAAGCTGTCGCCTCCCTGGACCGCGTAGACAGTCGGCTCAGCTCGGGTGAGCGTGGGCGTTGGCGTCCAATGGAGAGAGGTGGCCGTGGGGCTCGTTGTGGGCGTCGGCGAGGGAGTGATTGTCGGCGGCGGAAGCGTGGGAGTAGGCGGAAGCGAAGTCGCTGTGGGCTCCATTGTCACAGCCAGAACCACGGGCTCTGAGGGGGAGCTGCTGGCCAGCACCGCCTGTATTTCCAACTGGGTCTTCAAGTCTATGTAGGCCAGGACCAACCCCACCCCCAAGAAAAACGCCCCCAGCCAGATCAGGGCCGTTGCGGCCAGGGCGACAAATTCTAGATTGGCTGGTTTCCGTGAGCTCCCAACTTCCACGCAGTTCTCCTTGTTCGAGTTTCGAGTTTCATGGCCAACGAGGTCCCCGACTCAACGGGGTTCCGCCGTTAGTTTCCATAAGATTATACACAAGAAGTTGAGAAAGGGCAAATAAGTTCTCACGCTTCGGCCAGGAAGATGGCAGGCAGGTGACTCCACTATTTGTCTCAGCAATTCGAGTCGTGCTATAATGTGTGTGATCGTTTAGCGTACACTTCTAGGGGGCAAATCGGAGTGCCGAGGATGAAGAGGATTTTGAGCTTTGGCTTCCTGCTGATGGGCTTTAGTTTCACTGTGACCCAGGGCCTGTTGATCCGGGAACTGCTGGTGGCGTTCTTCGGCAACGAGTTGTCCATCGGGCTCATCCTGGGGAACTGGCTTATCCTGGAAGCGGTCGGCAGCGGGCTCCTGGGCAAACTGGCTGACCGGTGGCAAGGGAAAGCCTCGTCCTTTGCCGCCCTGCAAGTCCTCTTTGCCCTCTTCCTCCCTCTGTGTCTCTACGCGGCCTATACCAGCAGGAATCTCGTCGGCGCTATCCCCGGCGAGGGAGTGGGCCTCATTCCCATCTTTTACTCGTCCTTCCTCATCTTGACCCCCCTGGCTCTGGTTGATGGAGCCATGTTCGCTTTTGGCTGCCGGGCTTACGCCACCCTCACCAGCGACAAAGCCCCTGCCATTGGTTGGGTCTATGTCTCCGAAGCTTTGGGGGCGATAGCGGGCGGGATCGTCTTCACCTATCTTTTTATTCCTTTCCTCTATTCCCTGCAAATCGTTTTGCTTCTGTCTGGTTTGAACCTACTCTCGGCTGCCCTCACTTTGGCATTCCAGACTTCCAAAGTCTCCAAGACTTTGGAAGTCTCGCCCCCCAAGAGAAAGCGACTGCCCCTCACCCTAAGCTTGATCGTCGTCCTCGTCCTGTTGACCGCCAATCTCGGTTTCCTGCTCTCTCCGCAGGCGGAAAAAGTCCAACGCTGGGCCACCAGCCAGCAATGGGCCGGCCACAATCTGGTCTACTCCGAGAATTCGGTCTACGGCAATGTGGCTGTCGTTCAGCGGGAGGCCCAGTACACGTTCTACGCCGACGGCATTCCCATCCTGACCGCGCCCGTGCCCGATGTGGCTCTGATCGAGGAAATCGTCCACCTGCCCATGCTGTTCATACCCCAGCCACGGCGGGCCCTGGTGCTGAGCGGCGGCGTGGGGGGTGTGTTGCGCGAGCTGGCCAAATATCCCTTGAAACAGATAGACTATGCCGAACTGGACCCCTTACTAATCGAGGCCGTCCTGAAATTCCCCACCCCGTTGACCCTCAGCGAACTGAGCGATCCAAGGGTCAGGGTCGAGCACGTTGATGGCCGCTTGCTGGTGAGAAGGAAAAAGTGGGGGATCGCTCCCCAACCCAAAGAGGGATACGACCTGGTCATCGTCAACCTGCCTTATCCCTCTACTCTGCAACTAAATCGCTTCTATACGGTGGAATTCTTTCAGATGGTGCGGGGGCTCCTGGCCGAGGAAGGGATTCTGGTCATCAGTTGTCCGGGGACGCTGACCTACATGAGCGATGAACTGCGCCATCTCAATGCGATGGCTTATCACACCCTGCAAGAGGCTTTTCCCTACGTCAGACCGGTACCAGGCGATGTGACCCTGTGGCTGGCCTCGCCCTCGGACGAGCTTTTGACCGTGCCAGTGGAGGTGCTCGTTGAAAGATGGGAGGAGCGTGGCCTTGAGACCCAGCTATTGACCGCTCCCCACATCCGTCTCAAGTTAGGCCAGATGCGTTTGAATTGGTTTTGGACGTCCCTAGGTGAAGAGGAGGATGGCGGGAAGGCCATGATCAACCGAGACCTCCATCCCGTGGGGCTATTCTATGGCCTTTCCTATTGGAACGCTCTCTTTTCCCCACATCTGGCCCGAGTTTTCGCCTTTACCGGTCGGCTGAACCTGTGGACTCTGAGCTTACCCATCATCGGATGTGCCCTGCTTTTCCTAACGGTCGCAAAGCTGACCGCAAAGGGGAGAGGGGCCTGTCCTGAGCTTGTCCTGAGTAAAGTCGAAGGGCGAAGCCGAAGGGCCATCGTTCCCGTCGTCATAGCGACCACCGGCTTCAGCGGGATGACCGCCGATCTCATTATCGTCTTTGCTTTCCAGACCCTCTACGGTTACGTTTACCATTGGATCGGATTGCTTATCACCGCCTTCATGGCCGGATTGAGCCTGGGGGGGCTGCTCATGACTCGCAGGTTGGCCGAGATCGGGAGCTCAAAGTCAGGTGCCAGGCACTTACAAAGCAGCTTCGGAACGAGAATCAGTACTGGGAATGAGTCATCTAAGCTTTTACAACCACTCAGGAAGTGCCTGGCACCTTATGAGAGGTCCACCCTGCTAAAGCTCGAGCTGGCAATCGTCCTCTACTGGGTTCTTTTGCCCATCGCCTTGAGCACCCTGTATTCCCGCGTCACCCACCCCCTGGTGTTCACCTCCATCCAGGGGATACTCCTCTTATTGAATGCCCTGGCGGGCTTTTTGGTCGGTTCCCAATTCCCTCTGGCCAACAGGATGTGGCTAAAGGGCAAGGAGGACTTGAGAGGCGCGGCTGGCGTCCTCTACGCCTGCGATCTGGTGGGGGCCTTTCTGGGCTCCATCGTTGTCTCAGTGGTCCTGATCCCGGTCCTGGGTATCCTGGAGACCTGCCTCCTGGCAGCCACCCTCAAATTGGGTAGCCTCCTGCTGGTCATTGTCCTGTCCCCTCACTCCTGAGCACCTTTTCACGTATTATGACAAAAGTCAAGATGGCCTATAGAAGCGTTTGTGTTGCAGCTTGCGAGCATGGTACAGTGTGAATGGCCTCTATCCTTGTCCCTTTTTTGCTTCGAGTGCCCACTTTGCTTTTGCCAGACTCTTCCGCCCTATCTGGGCGTGATACTCGTCACCGACTCGCTCCAAAATCTCTACGCTCTTTTGGAAAAGGGGCACCGCTTCTTGCAGCCTGCCCTGGTCTTGATAAAGGCCAGCTATTTTGTTGTAGCTAAAGGCCATCCCGTGCTCATCGCCCACCTTCTCCCAAATCGCCAGGCTGCGCTCATAGTACTCTATGGCCCGCTCCCATTCCCCCTTGTCCT